>JAITIH010000166.1 GCA_031279525.1 Deltaproteobacteria bacterium
TCGGCGGCTAGATCCTGGTTGTCGCCCATGACGGCTAAGACGTCGGCCGGAAAGTCGAGCCAAGAGCCCTCGGCCGCGGGGATGGGCAGGCCAGTGGCCGCCAGGGCCAAGGCTAAGCCCAAAGTTTTAAGGGCCACGGTTTTGCCGCCGGCGTTTAAGCCCGAGATCACCAAAAGCGGGGCCTCGGGGGTGGCCACGAGGTCCAAGGGAACCAGCCGTCGGCCCTCTTGGGCCAGCCTTTTTTCCAAGAGCGGGTGGCGGAGGTCTTTGAGGTTAAAGCCTAAACCCGGCTTATGCTCCGGGGTCGCGGCCCGCCAGCTTTGGGCTAGGCGCCCCTGGGCCATGATTAAGTCCAGGCGGGTTAAGGCGGCCGCGCTCGCGGAAAGGTTTAAGGCCTCCGCGCGGCACTGAGAGGAGAGTTTAGAAAGGATCCGGAAGATCTCTTCCTTTTCCCGGTTTTTTAAGTAGGCTAAGCGGTTGTTGTCCTCGACCGCCTCTAGGGGTTCTAGATAGGCGGTGGCCCCGCTGTTGGACCAGTCGTGGACTAGGCCCCGGGAGCGGCCGGCCGCCCCGGCCCGGACCGGGACCACGAAGCGGTCGCCTCGGGTGGTCACGATGTCGTCCATGACGAACGGCTTAAACTCGGGCGAGCGGATGAGCTCGGCCAGCCTTTGGGCCAGGGCGACCTTGGAAGAGGCTAGGTCCTGGCGGATCCTGGCCAAGGCCGGGCTAGCCGAGTCTAAGACGTCGCCATCGGGCCCCACGCTGCGCTCTAAGTCCTCGCGCAAAGGCTTAAAAGGGGAAAGCTCCTCGGCTAGGGCGGCGAGGAGGGGGGCCACGGTCTTTTGGCGCCCGAAAAACTCCAAGGCCGCCCTAGAGGCCGCGGCCACTTTGGCCACGGCCAAAAGCTCCAGGGGCTCTAAGACGGCTCCTTCCGGGCCTAAGGCCTTTAACAAGGGGCCTAGATCGGAAAGATCCCGAAATTCCGGGCTCTCGGCCGTGGCCAATAGGGCCCTGGCTTCCTCGATTCTGGCCCAGGAAGCCAAAATGGCTTCGGACCGGTCGAATGGCCTTAAACTTAAGGCCGCGGCCCGGCCTGGTTCTGAGTGGGTCAGCTCGGCCAGCTCCTTTAAGGCGCCTTCGTAGTCTAAAATGTCTAAGGTTTGGGAATTCATGGGCGGGCGACGTCGCTCGCGGGCGGTTTGTGGGCGGCCTTTAAGCGGCCCGCGCGGCCGGCCCCCGGGGGGCTGGGCCTAAGGGTCAAGGGGGCTTTTGGGTCTCTCAACTTTCGAAGATCCGCCGGGCCGTGGCCAGATCCAAAGTCCCCTCGTAGATGGCTCGGCCGGAGATGGCCCCGATTAGGCCCGGGGCGTTTAAGTTTTTTAAGGCCCAAAGGTCTTGGGGCCCGGCCACGCCTCCGGCCACCAAGGTTGGTAGGCCGCTGGCTTTGGCCACCTCGGCGGCCAGGGCCAGATTGGGGCCGGTCAAAAGGCCGTCCCTTTCCACGTCGGTGTGAATGGCCAGGGAAAAGCCCATTTTTTTTAAGCCAGCCGCGGTCGTTAGGACGTCTTGGCCCCCGTCCTCCAGCCAGCCCCGGACCTTAAGCCGGGTCCCGATCGAGTCCAAGGAGGCGGCCAGGCGCCCAGGGAAGCGGGCGCAGGCTTTTTCGGCCAACTCTGGGCTCTCGCAGACCAAAGTGCCTAAGATTAAGCGTTCCACGCCCAAATCCAGCCAGGCTTCCATGGCCTCAAGGCTCCGAATCCCCCCGCCTAGCTGGTAGCGGGCCGGGACTTCCTTGACCATGGCCGCGATGGCCTCGCGGTTGGCCGACTGGTGGCCTAAAGACCCGTCCAGGTTAACCAGGTGGATCCACTCGGCCCCCTGGCCTACCCAGCGCCGGGCCATGGCCACTGGGTCGTTCCCGTAAACCGTCTCCGCCTCGAAGCGGCCCTGGGATAGGCGGACGCAGCGCCCGGCCTTCAAATCGATGGCCGGGTAGAGGGTTAAATGGCTCACAAGACCCCTTTGGTGGAAAAAGTCCCGCCCACGCGCGGGGCTAAGGCCAACCGCGCGGCCAGGCCCAAGGCCTTAAAGGCGGCCTCGGCCAGGTGGTGGCCGTTGCGGCCGTGCCTTAAGGTCACGTGGAGGGTCCAGCCGGCTTTCTGGGCCAAGGCCCGCCAGAACTCCTCCACCAGGCACAGGTCGAAGTCTCCGACGCGGCTTTGCGGCCACTGGCCCTTAAAATGGAAAAAAGGCCGGCGCCCCGCGTCTAGGGCCGCCTCGGCCAGGGCCTCGTCCATGGGGACCAGCCCGTAGCCAAAACGTTGGTGGCCGGAGAAGTCGCCTAGGCAAACGGCCAGCATGTCCCCCAACACCAGGCCCGCGTCCTCGACCGCGTGGTGGTAGTCCCCAAGTTCATCGCCCTCCACCGTCAAAGACAGTCCCCAGCCGGCGTAAACGGCCAAAGTGTCGATCATATGGCGCATGAAGGCCGGGGCCAAGGAGAGCTTGATCGGCCCCCCATCGATGTTTATTTCCCCGGAAATGGTCGTCTCCAAGGTGACGCGATTTAGCTGGGCCTGCCGCGGGGGGATGACGGGAATTGGCATCAGAGCACCTGTTCGGGCGAGCCGCCGCCTTGGCGGGGTAAGGCCACGAGGCCTGTCCTGGCCATGGCGATAATGGTAAAGGGGGCTAGGGCCGCCACCGCCGTGTCCACGTCCCTGGCTGAGCCGGCCACCTGGACGGTGACCCGGTCGGCTAAGACGTCAATGAGCTTAAAGCCCATGAGGCTGGCCATGTTGACGATCCGATTGCGGCGGCCGGAGCCGGCCTTTAAGGTGATAATGGCCAGCTCGCCGGTTAAGGCGTTCTCGTAGTCTAAAATTTCCACGGAAATGACGTCGATGAGCTTTTGGAACTGCTTGACCACTTGCTCCACCGTGGCCGTGTCGCCGGTCACCACCAAAGTAATGCGAGTGACGCTGTAGTCCTCGGTGGGGCCGGCGGCGATGGACTCCACGTTGTAACCTCGGCGGGTCACCAAACCGGCGACGTGAGACAGGACCCCGGGCTTATTATGGACGAGTATGGTTATAAGGTTTTTTTTCATGGCAACTAGCGACGGCGTGTCATTAAGGCTTACAAAGTAAGCCCCATCATTATACTATATAAATTAAAGGCGGAGCCAAAAGCGGCGGCTTAGGGCCAGGCGTCGCCGCGAGAAGGCCAAAATTTTGGGCCCTTCTGGCCTTTGGCCTAAAGCCCAAAAAGGCCCTTATGGCCTTTGGCCGCGGCCAAAAATCCCTTAAGGCCCTTTTGGCCTTAGTCCGCCACGTCTACGCCGTAGCGCCTGGCCAGGGCGGCCAGCCCGCCGGCGTATCCCTGGCCCACCGCCCGGAATTTCCACTCGTTATTGCGCCGGTAGATCTCGCCAAAAATCATGGCCGTCTCCACGCTTAGGTCCTCGGACAAGTCGAATCGGGCGATTTCTCGGTCGTCGGCCTGGTTGACCACCCGAATGAAGGCGTTGGAGACCATGCCAA
>JAITIH010000208.1 GCA_031279525.1 Deltaproteobacteria bacterium
GCCACCTGGGCTTGGGCGGTTTTGGGGGAAGCGGGGGCGGGCAAGGGCGACTCGCTCTCCTCGCCCGCGCGCCAGCCGGCCATGGCCAGCCTTAAGATTAAAACTAATACGGCTAGGGCGGCTAAGAGCCTAAATTTGGCGAAAACGCCGGTGGGCCTCTGGCCTCGTCGGGCGGCCGGGGCTGGGGCCGGGGCTGGGGCTTTGGCCGGGACCGGGGCTTTGCTCGGGCTGGGCCCGCTCGGGGGCGAGGCCTTGGGGCCACCGGGAATTTTGGGGGCTTGACTTTTGGCGGCCCCGGGGCTTTTCGTGGGTTTAGGCTGCGGGCGGGGGCCAAGGCTGGGTTTTTTAGCTGCGGTCATCGCTTTCGCTTACCCCCGTTTCCTTGAGGCGCCTGACCCGAGCCATCGAGGCCATTTCCTCAAGGTTTTTCTGTTCCTCGGCCTGGGCCTCGGCCTCGAAAGCCAACCGCTGCCGCTCTTTGGCTTTTTCGATGACCTGGCGGGCCATGACGGCTCGGGTCAAGGCCACTCGTTCCTTGGCTTCCTCGCGCCGGCTTAGGATTAATAGCTCTTCGGCTTTTTTTAGGTCCTGGCGAACCTTTAGCTGAAAGTCGCCGTAAAGGCGCAATAAAGGCCCGGTCAGCCGGCCCGTCTGGCCATGGGCCTTAACTTCCTCGGCCATCTGGCTTAGATGATCGAACATGGCCTGGATGCTCTCCTCTAGATCGGCGATGCTGGCCAGGCGGCGGGCCAGCTTGACGGCCGCCTCCTCCTCTCTCTGACGGCGGAGGGCGATGAGAAAATTAAGCCTGAATTTAAAGGCGGGCATAAGCGACCAGGCGGCGGCCCGACCGCCAAAGCCTTTTTGAAAGCTCGCGGCCGGGAAATTATCAAAGCCAAAACGACCTAAATCGTGGCTAATAGCCAAAAGCGATTATATAATTTAAAGGCGGCTAAAGACAATCGAAAACCGCCCGTTCTCGTTTAAAGCAATTAATGGGCCAAAATTTACAGCCAAAGGGGGAGGGGCGTGGCCGAGTCCGTCGACGGATACGAAAAAAATTACGAGATTTTGCGGCCGCGCCTAGCTCAGGCCGATTTTGGGGACCACGCCTTAGCCTTAGGCTTTCGGCCGGCCGAGGGCGGGGTCCGGGTCGACTTTTTAGGCCGCGAGTACCATCTGAGCCCCCAAGGGGTCCAGGCCGTCGACGGGCGGCCGTCTTTGGCCAACCACCGGAGCTTATTGATCCATTACCTTCTCTCCCCGGGCCAGGGCGGGCCTGGGGAGAAGTTTCTGACCCTCTGGCAGTTCCCTGGCTTCATGCGAGGCCGCCGGGACCCTGGGGCCGACCTTTTAAATAGGCCGGCTTTAGTGGCCTTCGCCGACGATTACGAGGGCTTCCGCCAGGCCGCCATGGCCTTAAAGGGCGAGGAGCTGCCCCCGACCGAGGACGGCTGGCGGGAATGGCTGTTTCGGGTCCTTCCTAAGGTCAGCGCCAAGCTGGGCTACCTGCCCGCCGACGAGGAGTTCCCGGCGGAAGTCCGGACTTATTTCGACGACTTGGCCCCAAATTACCTGGAGTTCGAGTGCCTGGCCTTTTTGTGCGGCTCCATTAGCCAGGCCTTGGTCGAGGCCAAAAAGGCCGGCCCTACGGCCTAAAAGCCCGCGCGGGCCAAAGGCGGTCTCCAAAAAAGGCCATTGGCCCCTTAACCGAAGTATTTCACTTGGCTCTTTCCGAATCGATTTCCGCCTGGACGTCCTTTAGGGCCTGAACGCGCTCGTTGGCCTTGGCGGCCGCGTCCTGGGTCTTCTCTATGGGGCGCTGGGGTCTAATCGAGGGGCCGTCGCTGGCCGCGGCCGGGGCCTCTAGGCGCGGCGGCGGCGGGCTGGGCGCGCGCAAGAGGAAAATGAGCATCAACGTCAAAAGAACGAGTATGGCCGCCCCGCCCAGAATTAAGTGCAACTTGGAAGAGGAAGCGGCCTCGGCCCCTTGGGCCGGGGCGGGTTTCTGGCCGGTCCGGAAATTGAAGCCGCAGGGGCAGGCTTCGGCCGGAAGGGTTACCGACTGGCCGCAATTAGGGCACTTAAGGGTAGCTTGGGACATGGGGCTCCTTGACTTAACGACTTTTTAGGTCGCTTTACGGTTTACTTATATATCGCTGGCCTAAAAGGCCGTCGGGAACGGCCAACGGGCTAACCTATATATCGCTGGCTTAAAAGGCCGTCGGGAACGGCCAACGGGCTAACCTAAAACGTTTTTTACGGCCGCCGGCCGAGAGCTAAAGGTCCTATTTTTTACGGCCGCCGGCCGAGAGCTAAAGGTCCTATTTTTACGGCCGCCGACCGAGATCCAAAGGTCCTAAAGGCGGCCTTAAGGACCGCGGGCTTTAAGCCCTAAGGGCCGCCGGCTTCGCTCAAGGGTCGCCAATCGCCCCGCGAGTCGCTGGCGGCCAGGTAAAAGGGTTTATCGCTCGTCGCCTCGGACTTGGCCAAGAGAGTCCCGTCGGTCTTTAGGCGAGAGAAGGCGAGTCTTAGGCCAGCCGGGTCGCCATGGCTATCGACTATGGCCCTGGCCAGAAGCTGGCCTTGGGCGAAGCCGAGGTAGGTTTGGTAGTCCAGGGTTAACCCCGGCAGCCCGTATTTGCGGATGACTAAGTCGTAACTCTGGCTTATGTCCTTTTTAGGTATTAAAACCGCCGGAAAAACGACGTTTTCCCAAAAGCCCGCGGACATGGCGGCCAGCTCGTGGCCGGTGGCGTTGAGGCTATTGGTCAGCCACAAAGTCTGGGGGCTCAATTGGGTCTTAAGGCTCCGGACGATGGCCGCGGCCTGGCCCGGGGGGACCCAGAGGAAAACGGCTTGAGCCGTTTGGAGCTCGTTTTTTAGGGAAGGCCAGTTCCTAAAGTCAAGGGGCACGGACAAGGGCTTAAAGGTCAGGCCCCGAACTTGGGCCGCGGCCGCGGCCAGGGTGGCCAGGCTAGCCGTCTGGTCGCCTTGGGAGTGGACGAAGGTCGCCTCGGTTATGCCCATTCGGCCGACGTAGTCCATTAAGGCCTCTATTTCCAAGTCGTCGGTGGGCAGGGTCAAGACCGGGTTGTTCTCGGAGTTTTTAAGGCTTAGGCTGTTGGACCAGGGGCCGTACCACAAAATCCCTCGGCGGCGAAAAAAATCGCCAGTGGTCTGGGGAAAGGCGTGGGCCGCCCCGCCGATGGCGATATGCGGCTTGGTCATTTCCGTTAAATAGCTAAGTTTGCTCGCGAAATCGGGCAAGCTGTCATCGCTGTCTAGGCTAAACAGCTTGGCCTCCAGGTCGCCTAAGGCGTCATTGGCGTTTAAAAAAGACAATAAAGCCTGTAGGCCTAACA
>JAITIH010000292.1 GCA_031279525.1 Deltaproteobacteria bacterium
TTCGCGCCCCTTAAGGCGAGACGTTTTGGCCGGTTTTTTCGGCCATCTAAAAGGCGGTAATCAAGTGAGCGTTTCTCAAGGCGCTCGCCCTAGGGCTAGGGCGGGCCGCGCGGCCAAGCCTTGGGGCCGGCCAATTGGCCTGGGCTTTAGGCTCATGGCTTTTGGCTTTGCCTTGGCCGCGGTTTTTGGGGGCCTTGGGCCCAGGGCCCTTTCGGCCCAGACGACGGGTCGCGAGGTGGCCCTTAGGTGGGACGCCGTGGACGACAGCCAAAGCTCCAGCTTTAGGGCCGTCATGACGATCCGGCGAGGGGATTCGTTCCTGGTCCGGGCCATGGACGTTAGCCGCAAAAAAGAGCCCGACTCGGAAAAACAGCTCATCGCTTTTCTAGAACCCCCGGACGTACGGGGAGTCTCCTATCTGACCTGGGCCTCCAAAGACCCCCTTAAGGAAGACGACATGTGGGTCTTTCTGCCGGCGGAGTCCATAACCAGGCGAATCGCCGGCGGGGCCAGAAAAGGGCCCTTCATGCGCGGCGACTACGCCTTGGAGGACATTCTGCGGCGGGAGGTGGACGAGGACGTCTGGGAGCTTTTAGGCGAGGAAAAGCTGTTGGGGGCCGAATGTTACGTTCTTTTGGCCACCCCGGTCGACCCTAAAAAGGGCGGCTACGCCAAAAGGCGGATCTGGATCCGGAAGGACGTTAACTTGCCGACCAAGGCGGAGTATTACGGGGCCAACGACAAGCTGATAAAAACCTTGACCTTAGGCGACTTCCAAAATATCCAGGGCATTTGGATCCCCTTAAAACAGGAGATGCGGGCCAGCGGGACCGACTCGTCCACCCGGCTGGAGCTGACGGACGTCGTTTTTAACGAGCCCATGCCCTCCGACCGGTTTTTGCCCCAGAACCTTAAAAGATAGCCATGCGCTTTTTAGCCGTGGCCTTTGGCCTCGCCTTTTGGGCTCTCGTCTGGGCCGGCCCCGCCGCTGGGGCGCCTATAGCCTTAGGGGATCCTCTGGCCGCGAAGGGCCCATTTAACCGCCCCTTGGCTAGGAAGGTCGCCTTGGCGGCCCTTTCGGGCGATCCTTTCGCCGCTCAACCGGCCGAAGGGCGCCCGGAGCCCCTGCCCGGGGACCCCTTCGCCGAGGCTCTAGGCCCGATGGCGGGCCTAAGCGAGGCGGCGGCCCCCTTGGACTTCTCTTTTGGGGGGCGATTTGAGTCTAAAAACCGGTTCGCGGTTAACGGCGGGCCGCCTTTGGCCTTGACTTTAACGGCTTTTTTGGAGGGCGCGGCCAAGAAAGGCCCCTTTAGCCTTTACGGGAGCCTTAAGGGGGCCTTCGAGGGGGCGGCGAGCCGCTGGCCTGGGAGCCATAAGGCCGGCTGGGCGGAGATCGACGAGCTGTACCTAACCTTCGAGTCCGCGGCCCTGGACCTCTGGCTGGGCCGCAAGATCCAGCGTTGGGGAACCGCCGACGGCTACAACCCTTTAGACCTTTTTAACCCCTTAGACTTGCGCGACCCCATCGCCTCGGGCCGGTTTCTAAATAGGGTTCCTCAGTGGCTGGCCGGGGCCAGCTTGTCCTTAGGCCCCTTTAACCTGGAAGTCGTTTACTTGCCTCGCCCGGGGGTCGTAAGAACGCCCGAGCCCGGCTCCCCTTGGGAGCCTCGAGCCTACCGGGGGCTGCGGCAGGCTAGGCGAGCGGGGCTTTTAAGCCTGGACCGGGGCCCTACCCCAGACCGGTGGTTTCGGGACGGGGAGGCGGGAGTAAGGCTTAGCGCCGCCTGGGTCGGCTGGGATCTTTCGCTCATGGCCTTTCGCGGCTATTTCGACGAGCCGCTTTTTCGGCTGGAGCCGAGGCCCTTTGGCCTTGCGGCCCAGGGCGAGTGGGCTCGCCACTCGGCCTACGGCCTGGCTTGGGCCAAGGGCTTAGGCCAGGGGACTTTTCGGGGCGAGTTGGCTCTAAAGCCCGATTACCCGGCCCAAGGAACCTTAGGCTGGGGCCGGGCCCGCCTTTTGCAGGCCGTGGTCGGCTGGGATCGCGATTTTGACGGGGACTTTTACCTTAATTTTCAGGGGTTCATTGAGCGCCAAACCGAGACCTCGCGTTCCAGCCGAAAGAGCCGTCAAGGGCTGACCTACGAGGCCAAGGTGAGCTGGGCTTTGGGCGAGTGGGCGGCCGGGACGAGAGGGCGGGCCTACCTCTCCGGGGAAGGGGCGGTTAGCGAGATTTTTTTGGAGTGGGATTACGACGACCATTTTCGGTTCACGGCCGGGGCCATGGCCTTCACTGGGAGCCGGGCGGGAGTCTTAGGGCAGTACGGGGACAACGATTGCCTTTACCTAACCGGCCGCTACTCTTTTTAGCTTAAAAAAAGGGACTCTACTGATCGACGGCCTCTTTTGATCCTCTAAAGGCCGGCGGGGTCGCGGCTTTGGGGGCCATTAGGCGGGCCTTTTTTGGCCGGACCCTTAGGGCCAGGGGCGAGGGCTTTTTTAGGGGGGTTGGCCTTAGGCCCATAGGGCCCTAAAGGTGGCCCTTAGCAGTAGACGACGTGGACGTTGACCCCATCCTTTAAAACGGTTTCCCAGCCGGTTTTTTGGCTGAACGGCTTGGACCGATCCGGGTCGAAGGCCACCAGCCAGCCCTCGCGGCCGCTTTTGAGCTTGACGAGCTTAGCCAGGTAGCGAGCGGCTATGTCCAAATGGCGAGGGTTAACGTTTAGCTTCATTACGATATGGTAAACCAAAGGGCCGTAAAGGATATCGATCCCAGCCCGCTGGGAGCTGGACAGGAAGTTGAGCCGGATGCCGCAGCGGGGCAAGTAGCGCGTCAAGTAGCCAATGAGGATCAAAAACGGATCGAACTCGCAAAAGTTTACGAGATGGCGGGCCTGGTCGCCCTTTTGGCGCATGTAGCTCTGAAAGCTCAATAAGATCGCGCTCGGGTCGGGCGGGCCCGGCTTAATGAAGTCGTCGGTCGCCCCCGGCTCCAAGGACCGTTGAAAATCCTGGGTCAGCTTCCGGACGATGGCTTGGCGGTAAACCCGGTTAGCCAGCCTTAGGCGGTTCGTTTTTTCCCATTTGACTAGCCCCGACTCCAAAGCCAATCGCGCGTCGTCCGGCTCCGTGGCCTCCTCTAAGTTTAGCCCGCCAATGATGGCCCTTAAAACCCTTTTAAAGGGCGGCTCGCGCATGGCTTTTAGAGCTTGGTAAACGTTTCGGTTGCGGCGGTTGGCCAGATGCATGCCCGCGTCCTGGACGCTTAGTTTAGTGACCTTTAGGGGCTCGCCGTTGGGGTTGGGCTGGCGGTCTAAGACCACCCGGGCCAAGGCGTTGACTAGCCAAGGGTGCCCTTCGGACCAGTTGTAGGCCTCGCGGTGGGCGGAGGGGTCGAAAATCTGGCCTTTTTCGGCCTCGCTCTGCCCGTAAAGGGCGGCGATCTCGTCCACCGTAAAGCCCGGCAGGGGCAAAGACTCGGCCAAAAAATCCAAAGGGTCCTCGCCTGGGCCACGGTTTGGAAAAAGACGATCGCGGTCGGCCATAAGGTTTCTTTGGCCGATTAAGGCCATCGAGTCGAGAAAGGGAAACTGGTCCCTGGCCAGGTAGCCCTCGCGCAGCTGGCTTAAAAAAGAAGTCAGGGCCGGCTCGGGCAGGGCTTCCACGTCGTCGAAAAAAATGACCCTTTTTTTGTCCATGAGGCGGCAGGTCAGCCTTAGGGCGGTTAGAAACGCCGTTTTAGGCTCAAATGGCGGCGGGTCGACGACCTCCCGGGGCGCGCCCAAGACGGTCAATAAGACCCTCTCGCGCTCAGGCGTCAGGGCGCCTAAATTAAACCCCCTAGAGGCGATGGTTTTGGCCAGGATCTGGCGGAGGAGGAACCGGTGGAGCCTTAAGGCTAGGTTAGTCATGGTTCGGTCCTGGTCGCCCCGCCACCCGCCGCCTAAAGAGTAGCGCCAGGCGTAGATCTGGCCGTCCCGCCGCAGCTCCTCGACCGCCTCTCGCGCCAGGCAGGTCTTCCCGTAATCCTTAGGCGCGTAAACGACGAAAAATTTGTTTTCCTCGATCAGCCGGTAAATCTGGGGTAGCCGCTCCCTGGCCGGGACCGCGTAATAGACCGCCGGGTCGTAATGATTGTCGACGTTAAAGCGTTTTGGCTTGTGATTAGCCATAAAAAAACTCGCGACCGTCGGGCCTTCGGGGCCCGCCTAAAAAAACCTAAGCCAAAACCGACGTAAGTCTTGGCGTCGATGGTTAAGCGGCGAAAATAGCCGCGGGGGTCAGCCCTTAGCCGAACGCGACCATTAAGATCGGGGGCCAGCCATAAAGCCGATCGAAATCCTAAAAAACGCCGTTGCCGAGCTTTAGGGTCGCCTAAGGCCGGAAAAGGGTAAGAGGGCGACTTTTGGCCGGGCGTAACCATTAGGGTAAGAGCCAGCCCTAAAGCCAATCGAAATCCTTAAAAAAAGCCGTTGGTTAGCGTTAAGGCCGCCTAAGGCCGGAAAATGGCAAGGGGCCAACTTTTGGCCGAGCGTAACCATTAAGGATAAGGGCCAGCCATTGGCTGGCCGTGGCCATAGGCGGCCGGTCTTTTGGCCAGCCGGCGGCTAGGGCGTCGTCGAGGGCTATTTTTATGATTTCACTGGCCGCCATGAGTCTAGTAGATTAAAAAGTAACGATTCGTGACAAGCATGATTTTTAGACAACCTAAGGAACGGTTTCAGCCCTAGGACGGGGCGTAAAATCAAATCGGCCACTTACGGTTTTTTTATTAATAGAATAATAGTATTTACGATGGGCTAAAGTCAACGTAAAAAAATAGACTTAACGATCTTCGCTTCGTTACGTTATTTTTTTTAGTGGATTAAATTTACGGCCTATGGGTAACAACATATAATAGGAGAAAATTGTAATTATTAAATCTTAATATATGTATAAAAAATATTAAAAATTATTAAAAATATAAAATAGTACTATTTAACAAATATAAAATCTTAAAAGATAAAAATAAACCTGGAATTTTCCTCTAGTCGCTTTTCGGTCGTCGGCTTTAGGGTCAATTCGGTTTCCCTGGCCGGTTCCGCCCTTTAGGTCGATTCCAAAAAGGCCATTGGCCAAATTGGCGGCCTAAGCCGGGCCCTAAGCCTAAGTAAGGCCCCTAAAGGCCGCTCTAAGGCCGATCAATTAAGGCCGCCCTTAAGCCGATCCATTAAGGCCGCCCTAAGGCCGATCCATTAAGGCCGCCTTAAGGCCAATTTCGCTAGATCGCTAGCTAAGCCTTATAGGCGGAATCGGCCGATTTGGGCTAGGGTCGGCTAGATTGGCCTAAGGGGCTTTTTTAGCCATTAAAAAGTCATTTAAAGAAATATTTATATAAAAAGCGGCTTTTTATAATATAGTTTGGCCGGTCGGCCCGCCTTGACATTTTAACGTTCATGTCGATATAATCTGGCGTTCACGCGCTTTTATGGCTGGGTTTTTGGAGAGCCGGAGTAGGGCGGCGGGGCTATGGTTCGCCCTTTTGGCCGGCTTTCGTTAGGCCGCCAATCGGAAAAAAGGCGGCCATGATGGCCAAGGCGCTTTTTTTAGGGATTTTTGGAGAGTGTATGGCAGGCGAGGCGGTCAAGCTGACCAGGGCGGCCCTGACCTTGGACGACGGAACCAGGTTTGAGGGCCAGGCGGTTGGTCCCTTGGTCGAGGCGGCGGGGGAGGTCATTTTCATCACGGCCATGAGCGGTTACCAGGAAGTCCTGACCGACCCCTCTTACCATGGCCAGATCGTGGTTTTCACCACGGCTCACATTGGCAACTACGGGACCAACCCGGCGGTGGACCAGGCCAAGGGAGTCCAGGCCGCCGGGGCCGTCTTCCACGAGCTGTGGCGCCCTTACGTCGACCACTGGCTCTCGGAAAAAGACTTGCCCGCCTACATGGCCGACCAAGGCCTAGTTAGCCTCACCGGGGTCGACACCCGGGCCTTAACCCTCCATTTAAGGGAAAAAGGCGCCCGCAACGGCTTCATTGGCCCTTGGGAGGACTACCCCGCC
>JAITIH010000313.1 GCA_031279525.1 Deltaproteobacteria bacterium
GCCCCAAAGGCTTCGGGGCGGCCGAGTCGGGGTTAGGCGGTTTTTGGGGCATGGGGGTTAGACGGCCGGCTTTAGGCCTTCTTTGAGGTAAACCGAAAGGGCCTCGGTGAAGGGGGACAAGTCGACGTTAGTGTTGGTCCAGAGATTAAAGGAGAGTCGGGCTTGGTTGGCCAGCATGGCCAGCCCGTCCTCGAAGCGAGCTCCGGCGTCCGTGGCCAGGCGCTCCCAGTGGTTGAAAGGCCGGCCGTAATTTATGTCGACGACTAGGGCCCCTGGGCTTAAGGGCGGCTGGGGCGCGGGGTTTAGGTCGGCCTCGTAGGAGGCCGAGCTGGCGTTGACCAAGATGGGGTAGGGGCCGTGGGCGGCCAGGTCGTTTACGCCGATGGCCTTTTGCCCGAACTCTTGGGCTAGCCTTTGGGCCGGCTCAAGGCTTCGGGCCGTGACGAAGACGCGAAGGCCATTGGCCTTTAAGGCCTGGATGACGGCCCGGGCGGCCCCGCCGGCCCCGTAGACCAGGGCGGTCTGGCCGGGGGGTTGGCTTAAGTAAGCGGCCGCGAAGCCCGGGGAGTCGGTGTTGTGGCCGGCGAAGCCCCCGGGGGCCGGGAGGAGGGTGTTGACGGCTCCAATGGCCTGGGCGTCCGGGGAAATGGCCATGAGATGGGGCATGACCGCCTGCTTGTGAGGGGCAGTGACGTTTAAGCCTTTAAATTCTAAGGCGCTAAGCTTGGCTAAGGCCGCCTTAAGGCTTTTGGCCTCGACCTTTAAGGGCAGGTAGTGGCCGGTCAGTCCGACCCGGCTAAGGGCGTTAACGTGCATCATGGCCGAGGGGGACTTAAAGACCCGGGCGTCCCCTAAAAGGCCAAACAAAAAAGAGTTGTCGTTCAATCCCGCCATAATAGGTTTAGGCGCTCCTCAAAATTAGGGTAAGAGACGGCGATGGACTCGGCCCCCAGGATGGGGGCCTTGGCCTGGGCGGCCAGCAAAGCGATGGCCAAGGTCATGGCCAGGCGGTGGTCCCGGCCTGAGTCTAGCTGGTCGGGGATAATGAAGGCGGTGGGCCCCTGGACGAACAGGTCGTCGCCCTCGATCCAGGCCCGGGCCCCTAAGGCCCCTAGTTGGTGGCGAACGCTCATGAGGCGGTCCGTCTCCTTGACCCTTAGCTCGTTGACCTTCCGGTAGACGGTCAGGCCCTGGGCCAGGGCCGAGGCCAAAGCCAAGATGGGCACCTCGTCGATGAGCGAGGGGATCTCGTCGGCCGCGACCTCGGTCCCCTTTAGGGGCCCGGCGTAGGTCACGGTCACGTCGCCGACCGGCTCGGGGCTGTCTGAGGTCATGGTCGTGACCACGCTGGCCCCCATGCGGTCTAAGACCTTTAGAAAGCCGGTCCTGGCCGGGGCCAGAAGGACGTTTTTGGCCGTGACCCGGCCGCCGGGGAGCATGGCCGCGGCCGTCAAAAAGTAAGCCGCCGAAGAAGGGTCGCCGGGCGTCTCGAAAACGGCCGGCAGCCGTAACGTCCCTGGGGACACGGTCAGGCGCGAGCCCTCGACGACCACCAGCCCATGAAAATGGTTAATGAGGTTTTCGGTGTGGGCCCGGGTCGGCAGGATTTCGGTCACCGAGGTCGGGCCGGCGGCCGACAGCCCGGCCAAAAGGATGGCCCCTTTGACTTGGGCGCTGGCGTCGGCGGGGCTGTATTCCACCCCATTAAGGGAGCCGCCGTCGATGGCCATCGGCGGCCGGCCGCCCGGGCAGTCCACCCTGGCCCCCATGAGGCGCAGGGGTTTAGCCACCCGCTCCATGGGCCGCCGCCTTAGCTGGTCGTCGCCGTCTAGGACGTAATGGCCGGGGGCCCCGGCCAAGATCCCGGCCAAAAGCCGCATGGTGGTTCCCGAGTTGCGGCAGTCGATTTCCAAAGACTCGAAATGGGGCCACCGGCCGCCTAAGCCCTTAATCTTAAGGCCCTCGCCCTCGAGCCAAGCCTTACCGCCTAGGGCCCGAAAGGCTCCTAGGCTTGAGGCCACGTCCTCGCAGTCGGACAATCCCTTAATGAGCATTTCCCCCTCGGCCAGAAGGGACATGAGAACGAGGCGATGGCTGACCGATTTGTCGCCGGGCGGGGCGAAGGTTCCGACAAAGGGCATAAGGCCTCCCAGATCCCCTAAGTTAGCGCGAATAAGCCGCCTCGCCCTAAAAGGGGCTGCGGGCGGCGGCTGAATGTCAGATAAGGCGTTTTTTTTGGCGGGGTGGCTGGAATATGGGGGCTATTATCCCCCAACGGTCGCCAGAGTTCAAGAAGCCTAAAAAGAGCCTTTACGGCCTTTAAATTGACCGAGCGGTTCGGGTTTTTCAGGCGATTTTTAAACGCAATTGGTTTAATAGAGTCTTATAAATTTAAATATTAGATTAAATAAAAAATTTATACAAAAACAATATTTAAATATATAAAAAAAATAATTTATAATTAAAATAATGCTTAACAATATCTTAAAATAATTTCTTTAAATTTATAGATTAATTATTTAAGTGGTAAAAACATAAAAAATCTAACTTTATATTAAAAATCAAATATTAATATGATATACGTAAAAAAATTTTTTAATGATTTAATTTTAAGTCGTCTAAAAGGCCATCTGGACATAAGCTCTAGATAGTGTTAATTTTATGATGGTCTTTTTAAGGCGAGCGGTTCATAAGGGGGCGGGTCGCCGCCCTTCCAGCCGCCCCTCGGCCGCCCTTCGCTTAAGGGGCCCTAAGGCCCGCTCGCCAAACTTAACGCTCGCCCAAGCCAAAACCGGCCCGAAAAGAGGCGCTTAACGTTTTTTCTTAGATCTTCGCCCCTTTCGGTAGCGGGTTTATATTTTTTAGGTGTTTGCCATGTCTCTGGGCTCCGGACAAAGCGTCCTCATTGTCGATGATTCCCCGGTTATGCGTCAAATGCTCACTAAACTGTTCGTGAATCAGGGCTTCAACGTGGTCGGGCAAGCCGCCGACGGCGAGGAGGCCCTGGCTCTTTTTGAGGAGCTGCGCCCGGAGCTGACTACCTTAGACATCGTCATGCCGAAAATGCGCGGCACCGAAGTCCTGGAAATAATCCTCAAAAAATACCCCGAGTCCAACGTCATAATGGCCTCCTCGGTTTCCGACGCGCGAACGGTCATGCACTGCTTGAAGATCGGGGCCAAGCAGTACATCGTCAAACCCTACGACGAGGAAAAAGTCATGGCCGCGGTCAGAAAAGCTTTGAACATCTCGTGAACGGCCTTTCGATTGAAACCGGGCCCGCGGCCTTAATGGCCGTTCGTTTAGGCGAGCCTAGGGCGACCCGAATTCTGGGCGGGGCAGCCCGGAGGGTAAAATGAGCGTTACCGACGAAAACCTGGCTGAACTATTTGAGCAATATAAGGACGAGGTCCGGGAAACCATTGGGACTTTGGATAACGAGCTGGTGGCCATCGAGCAAGACCCCACGTCCAGCGAGACCATTTTCTCTTTGTTTCGCCACATGCATTCCCTTAAAGGGTCCTCGAAGATGTTCAACGTCGACAACATCGCGAACATCGCCCATCGCCTCGAGGACTTGATGTCCCTCATCGACAAGAACAACTCCATCTTAACCAAGCACCCCAAAATCATCGACCTGCTCTTTAAGGGCAACGACATCTTCCGGGACATCATCGCTCGCCTAGAGGACGACATCGGCTACACCACCATGACCGCCGACCACGTGGCCTTCGTGGGGGAGATCCAAAGCCAGTTCGATAAAATCAACCGTCGGGACTCCCAATTGGTCGACGCGGCCCGGAAGCTTTTGGACGACTTAGAGTCGCTTTTGCCGGCCTTGGAGGAAATGGACACCGAGGCCCTCAAAAAGGACATCGCCGAAGTCACGACGGGCCTGGCCTTGGCCACCTTGGAGGAGGAGGGGGCCAACCAGATCCGCTTCAACTACAATGGGGTCGATCTGACCGAGGATGTCCGGGTCATGGAGGAGAACCTGACCCTTTTTAAGAACGGCAAGGGCGGGCCAGACCAGGCCAAGGCCTTCGTGGAGGCGGCCAACCGATTGTACCGCAACCTGGCCGAGGTGGCCGCCGAGGACGCCATGAGCCTCATCGCCGAGCTAGGCGACGGCCTATCCCTTTTCGACGAGAAAGAGCTGGAAATGGACCAGATGATGGTCGAGTTTTTCTCCTCCATGCTGAACGAGCTTAAGGAGAAGTTCCATGTGGAGGTGGAGACCCCGGCTCAGAAGACCGGCGGCGGCGGGCGGTCCGGCGGCGGGGCGGTCAAGGAGCCGCAGGTCAAGACCATCCGGGTGGACGAGGCCAAGATCGACCTCTTTTTGGAGTCGGTGGGCAAGCTCATCACCAAAAGCGAGATCCTAAACCACCTCCAGTTCTCCTTCCGCCAGGCCGGCATCGACACTGGGCTATTGCGGGATTTTAGCACCGTCTCCAGGACCATCTCCAACGACATCGTCAACCTCCAGCGATCCATCATGGAAGTGCGGCAGGTGGAGATGAACAACATTCTAAAGAAGTTCCCCCGCCTGGTCCGGGACATCTCCCACAAGATCGGCAAAGAGGCGGAGATGAACATCGTCGGGGAAAGGGTCCCCATCGACAAGAGCTTGCTTGACGACGTGGAGCAGGCCATGGTTCACATCGTCCGCAACGCCGTGGACCATGGCTTAGAGGAGCCAGAGGCCAGGCTAGCCGCCGGGAAGCCCCGCCGCGGCTCCGTCAACATCCGGGTCACCCCGGAGGAGGCGGCCATCCTGATCGAGGTCGCCGACGACGGCCGGGGTCTGGACCTGGCCAAGATAAAGTCCAAGGCCGTGGAAAGGGGGGTCTTGAGCCCGGAGCAGGCCGAGGCCATCGGCGACAAAGAGGCCGAGATGCTCATCTTTAACTCCGGCCTTTCCACCAAGGACCAGGCCACCGATCTCTCTGGCCGCGGGGTGGGCATGGACGTGGTCATGACCAACCTCAAAAAATGGAACGGGGAGGTCATCGTCGACAACCAACCCGGCCATGGCCTCACGGTGGGCTTAAGGCTCCCGGTCACCAACACCCTTTTGACCAAGGAGGCCATCATGCTTAGGGTGGGCGAGTCCACCTTCTGCCTGCCCTTGGAGTTCGTCAACGAAATCGTCACAGTCCCGGCCTCGGCCGTCCACCGCCATAAGGACGGGGCGGTTTTCCGCCACCGGGATATGGTCATTTCGGTGATCGACCTTAAAGGGCTCTTGGGTCTGGACCGAGACGGGGTCTTCTACGAGGCCGACCCTAAGGCGGACGTCTCTAAAGAAAGCCACGTCTTCATCATCCTGCGCGGCAAAGTCGACTCCCGCCAGTCCATCCTGGCCGACGAGATTTTAGGCCAGCAAAAGATCGTCATTAAAGAGTTCGAGCTGGAAACCTTCCGTAAGCTTCCCTATTTTAACGGCCTGACCTTGCTAGGCGACGGTCGGGTCGTCCTGATTCTGGACTCGGATAAACTTTTGGAGTCTTAAAAGTCGACTTTTATTGAGCTAACGTTAAACAGCTTAACAATATATAAGATAAAAAAGTCATATTTTTAAAATAGACTGACATAGACTAAAATAGATGACGCAAGAAGCTTTATATTTATAAGCCTTCTGCTGTTTTTAAATAAGAAAGGATATATCAGCATAAATTAATCGGTTTATCTGATTAAGTGCAATTAGTGCAATTAAATAAATGCATAATATTAATAAAAAATCATGTTTTTAATGTATGCTCCTTAAGGCCTCTGCTAAAGCCTCTACCTTAATTTCCCCCAAAAAATCCCTGGGGCCTTGACCCAAAAATTTTTGGTCGACTCTCAAAGGGAAGCCCCCAAAAATCGAAGGGCCCTATTTTCGCTTTCGCCGTCCCAAAGGGCCCCAGTTCCCCAAGCCCGCCCGAGGCTAGGGCGGCGGCCCTGGCTTTTAAGCCCTTAGGGAGACTCAAGGGCTACCCATATTGGGTTAAAAATTGAGCGCCTATTGTGTTTGAAATTTTATTTTGGATTTAGAGCCCTAATTTGGCTAAAATAATATCCTAAATTTTTCATCGCCAAGAGACGGCGGGATGTTAAGCCCGCGACTCTATAGGGGCATAGCCATGAAATCGCTGATAAGTTTTTTTTGCGTTGGGCTTTTGTCGATGGGTCTTTGGGCGGCGACTGCCCAGGCTCAAGAGGGTGGGTCATTTCAGTTTGATGAGCTAGAGGTCGGTCGTCAGAGCCAGAGCGGCCAGGGCGGCCAGGGCTCTCAGGCGGACTGGGGCCAGGACGACGCCGACCTGGCGAGGCGGCTGTTCTCCGACGATCAACCCTCGCCCGCTTCCGGCCAGCCAGCGGCCCCGGCCGGGGAGAGCTCCGGGGGATCTTTCCAAAATTTGCCGGGCGTGCCCAGCCCCGTCCAGACCCCGGCCCAGCCAGGGGAGGCCAAGATCGAAAGGACCGACCCCGCCGCCTCCCGCGGCTTTGGCTCCTGGACCCCCAGGGTCACCGACTACGCGCCGCATCAAAGGCAGTGGTTTGAGGCCGAGGAAGCCTGGAGCAAGGACTTGGGAAACTACGTGCCCCCTTGCTCGTCTTTGGTCGCCAATCGGATTCTTTACCACATTAACTGCGCCTCCGGCTTAAAAAACCAGGGGCGTTAAGGGCCTTTGGCCGGCGCGCCAAGGGTCGAAAAAGCCCCGCGCTCAAGACTTTCCGCTTTAAAGAACCTTTGGGAGGCGGCTTCCTTGAGGTTCTTACGCGGTTTATTTCGGCCTCTTTCGCGGGGCCAAATTTTTTTGGGGCCAGGGCTTATGCGCGGTTTTTCGGCCATAGGCCGCCATAGGTCGCGGTCGGAGCCGCGGCCATAGGCCGCCATGTGGACCGCGGTCGGAGCCGCGACCATAGGTCGCCATGTGGACCGCGGCCGGAGCCGCGGCCATAGGCCGCCATGGGTCGTGGTTAGAGCCGCGACCATAGGCCGCTATGTGGACCGCGACCGGAGCCAAAGGCCCCCCCCAAAAAAGCCTTTTGGCCTATTTTTAGGCCGGCAAAGGAGGAACATGACCGACTCTCCCTCATGGGATCTAGGGCTTCTTTACGCCCCCGACTCCCCGGAACTGAAAAGGGATCTTGAGGAATTAAGAAACCGCCGTCAGGCATTTGGGGCTCACAAGGAGCTTTTGGCCCAGAGGTCGCCGACCTTAGAGGAGTTCGGGGCCATGGTCCGGGAATTGGAGTCTTTAAACCTCCTGGCGACCAACCTGGTCAGCTGGGCCGATCTGTGGGTGGCCGAGGACGTCGGCGACCAGAAGGCTCAGGCCGTCTTGGCCGCCATGCGGGAGGAAGGGGCCGAGCTGGTCAACGACGTCTTGTTTTTCGAGTTGTGGTGGAAAAAATTAGGCGCGGAAGAGGCCGAAAGGTATCTGACCTCGCTCCCGGAGTTCGAGTACTTTTTGCGCCGTGAGCGGGCTTTGGTGGAGCATACCCTGACCGAGGCCGAGGAAAAGATCGTTAACCTAAAAAACGTTCACGGCCGTGAGGCCCATGTCGGCCTCTACGACGCCCTGACCAGCCGCTACGCTTTCGAGGGGGCCAACATCCCGGGCAGCGACGGCCAGCCCATGAACCGGGAAGAGCTCATGCTCCTCGTTAGAAGCTCCGCCCCCGAGACCCGGGCCGCGGCCTATCGAGAGCTTTACCGGGTTTTTGGCCAAGACGGGGCCATCTTGGGGCAGATCTACCAGGAACTCGTTCGGGATTGGCGTCAGGAAAACGTCCGCCTACGCCATTACCCTAACCCGGCCAGCGTCCGGCATAAGAAAAACGACCTGCCAGAGGAGGCGGTGGAGAGCTTATTAAGGGTCTGCCAGCGAAAGGGCCCGGAGGTCTTTGGCCGCTATTTCCGGAAAAAGGCCGAGGTTTTGGGGCTAGAAAGGCTGAGGCGCTACGACCTGTACGCCCCCTACGGCGAGGACCAAGGCCAGTGGTCGTTCGAGGAGGCCATGAGCCTTGTGGAAAAGAGCTTTGGGGCCTTTGACCCTAAGCTCGCCGAGCTGGCCAAGGCCGTTTGGGCCGGCCGGCGCCTGGACGCCGCCTCCCGGCCCGGCAAGCGCAGCGGGGCCTTCTGCGCCTCCATCTCGCCTAAGACGGTCCCTTGGGTCCTCATGACTTTTAAGGGCAAGACCCAGGATCTGTTCACCCTGGCCCACGAGCTGGGGCACGCGGCTCATAGCCAACTGGCCCGGGAGCAGAACGTCTTCCATTTCCACGCCTGCCTGCCCCTGGCCGAGACCGCCTCCACCTTCGGCGAGATGCTCTTGGCCAAAACCCTTTTAAGCCAAGCCTCAGAGGATGAGAGGAAGACTTTGACGTTCCACCTTCTGGACGACGCCTACGCCACGGTCGGCCGGCAGGCTTTTTTCGCCCTCTTCGAGTTAAAGGCTCACGAGATGGTCGTAGACGGGGCCA
>JAITIH010000335.1 GCA_031279525.1 Deltaproteobacteria bacterium
CCTCTTCTCTGGGGCGGGAGATTGGCCTCGCTAGGCCTACGGAAAATGGACCAGGCCCCGGCCACGATGGCCACGGCCCCGGCTAGCCCAAAGAGAATCCGGTAGTCTAGGCCGCTAAAGGCGACGATGGCCAGGCCCATGGCCAAGCTCCCTAGGGCCGTGAAAGCCCTTAGGCGGCTAATGACCAAAGGGGCCTCGATCAGCTCAAAGTGGCGTAAGGTCAGGGATTGGTTAATGGCCTCGAAGTAATGAAAGCCAAAGGAAAGGACTAAAGTCCAAAAGATTAGGCCGGAAAAGGAGGGGAACCAGCCAGTGGCCGCGACCCCGATCCCGCAAAGGACGATGGAGGCCGAGGAGAGGGTGGCTTCCTTAAAGTAAAGGAGCAAAGCCACGACCCCGATGGTCAAAAGGCCTGGGACCTCCCTAATGGACTGGATTATCCCGTTCTCCGGGCCGCTGACTCGGGCCGCCTCCACGGCGAAGTTGGTGTAAAGGGCGGTCCAGCCTTGGAAGGCCGCGGCCTGGGCCAAAGTCAGCCATTTAAGGTAACCGTAGATCGGTCGGGCTTTAAGTTCTTTTATGTCAATCACGAATTACTCCCGAAAAAAGGGCGTCGCGCGGAAAAGAAAGAGCGAGCTTTTGAGGCCTTAAGCGCTTAGGAAAGGCCCAGAAGCTTTTGGGACAGGGCCACCGCCTCAGGGGAGGGACAGGCGCCGCCGAGCATCCGGGCCAGTTCCTGGGCTCGCTCGCTCGGCGTCAGTTCCTTGATGGTGGTCACGGTGCGGTCGGTTTGAGGGCCCTCGCCTTTGGACACTAGGTAGTGGCGGCCGGCGAGTCTAGCCATTTGCGGGAGGTGAGTAATGACGAAGATCTGCTGGCGGTCGGCCAGCTCGGCCATCTTGACGGCCACGGCCTCGGCCACGGCCCCGGACAGGCCGCTGTCGATCTCGTCGAAGACCAGGCTCTGGTCGGAGCGGGGGCCTTGGGCGATCTTTAAGGCCAAAGTCAGGCGGGACAGCTCCCCGCCTGAGGCGATCTTGGCTAGAGGCCGAAGGCCCTCGCCCGGGTTCGGGCAGAAGAGGAAATTGACCTGGTCTAGGCCCTTGGGGCCCAAGGCGGCTTGGGGGGCGACCTCGATTTCCAAATGAATCTTGGGAAACCCCAAAACCTTTAAGGTGGCGACTAAGCTTTTGGCCAGATCTAAGGCCGCGGCGGCCCTTTTCTGGGAGAGCTCGCGGGCCTTGGCTAAGGCCGCCGCCTCGGCCTGGGCCAGCTTCTTGCGGGCCAAAGTTAGTTCCAAATCCCCCTCGGCTAGACGGCCTAAGGCCGCGGCTAGGCGGGCGGCCTTGGCCAGGGCCTCGTCTAGGGTCGGGCCGTGCTTTCTTTTGAGCTTGGCCAACTGGCTTAGGCGCTCGTCGATTTCCTCTAAGTCCGAGTCGCTTAATGCTTGGCCTCGGCTGGCCCCGGAGAGGCTACCGGCCAGTTCGCTAAGTTAGCCCAGGATCTCCTCGACCGCCACGGCTTTCTAGGCCCAGGCCTCGTCCAGGCCGGCGGCCTTGGCCAGGGCCGCCCTTAGGCGGCCTAAGCGGTTTAGAAGGCCCTCGTCCCCGCGCTCCAAAAGGTCCCGGGCCTCGCCTAAAAGGCCGGCTAGCTTAGCCCCGGAGCGGTGGAGGCTTTTCCGGTCCATAAGGGCCTCGTCCTCCTTGGGCTGGGGGTTAACCTTTTTGATTTCCGAAAGCTGAAACTCATAAAGCTCTTTTTTCTCGCGGCCGTCGCGGAGACTTTCCTCCAAAAGGCGCAAAGCCTCGACCGCCTCCTCCCGGGCCCGCCACAGGGCGTGGAAGGCGGCCAATAGCTCAGGGTAGCCCCCATAGGCGTCCAAAAAGTCGATTTGCCGGGCGGGGTTTATAAGGCTCTGCTGCTCGTGCTGGGAGGATATGGCCAAAAGTTCCTCGCCCCAGGTGGCCAACTGGCTTAAGGCGATGAGGCTGCCGTTGAAGCGGATCCGGTTGCGGCCGCCGGCCGTCACCTGGCGGCGCAGGATGATCTCGTCGGCGGGCTCAAGCCCTTGGGCCGCGAAAAGGTGGGCCAACTTACTGGGGTCGTTTAAGGAGAACAAAGCCTCGACCTCGGCCTCCTCGGCCCCGGCCCGGACTAGGCCGGTCGAGGCCTTGTGGCCCTTTAAAAGGTTAAAGGCCCCGGCCAAGACGCTTTTGCCGGCCCCGGTCTCCCCGGTCAGAAGGTTGGCCCCCGGCCCAAAGGTCAAAGAAAGGCTCTCGATTAAGGCTAAGTTTTTAACTTTCAGTTCGGCGAGCATGGGCCAATCAAATCCAATCGCCAAATAGGCGCGTCAGTCGGTCGACGCGTCAGTCGGCCGAGGTGACGCGCAGGACTTCCTGAATGGTGGTCTTGCCGGCCAGCATCAGGTCTAAGGCGTTTTCCCTTAAGGTGGACATACCCTCGGTCCGGGCCTGGTTTTTAAAGGCGATGGCGTTTTGTTCCGGGTTCATGATCAGCTCTTTTAAGGCGTCGGAGAAAGGCATGACCTCCACCGCGGCCACCCGGCCTAGGTAGCCGGTGTTTCGGCACTCGTCGCAGCCCCGGCCTTGGGTTAGGGTCAAATCGCCTTGGGTGATGAAGCCAAGCTCTAAGGCCATTTTTCCGGTCAAGACGAACTCGCTGGCGCAGTAAGGGCAGATCCGGCGGACCAGGCGCTGGGCCATGACCCCGATGACGGTGGAGGCCACCAAAAAGGGCTCTAAGCCCAGCTCCACCAGGCGGGTGGCCGCCGAGGGGGCGTCGTTGGTGTGGAGGGTGGAAAGGACCAGGTGCCCGGTCAGGGCGGCCTGGACGGCGTTCTCGGCCGTCTCTTTGTCGCGCATCTCGCCGACCATGATGATGTCCGGGTCTTGGCGCAAGATGGTCCTGATGATGCTGGCGAAGGTGACGCCCACCTTTGGCTGGACGGCCACCTGGTTGAACTGGTCGTGGATCATCTCGATGGGATCCTCGATGGTGGTGACGTTGACCTCCGGGGTGGACAGTTGGCGCAGGGTGGAGTACAAGGTCGTGGTCTTGCCCGAGCCGGTGGGGCCGGTGACTAAGATGATCCCATGGGGATGGGCCATGAAGTCTTGCCACTTTTTGTAGTCGTCCGCGTTGAAGAACATGCTCTTTAAGTCGAGAAACAGGGCCTCGGGATCCAAGATCCTCATGACCACCTTCTCGCCGAAGGCCACCGGCATGGTGGAGACGCGGACCTCGGCCTCGGAGTCCTTGTGGGAGATCTTGATGCGGCCGTCCTGGGGTCGGCGCCGCTCGGCGATGTCCAGCCGAGAGATGGTCTTGATGCGGGAGACCATGGCCGGGTGGATGACGGCCGGCAGATGGTACATGTCGTGGAGGATGCCGTCGAAGCGCATGCGGATCAGAAGCTGATCGCGCTTAGGCTCAATATGGATGTCCGAGGCCCGCGACTCGAAGGCCTCGGCGAAAAGAAGGTCGATGAGATTCTTGATGTGCTGGTCGTCGTCGGCGATTTCCGAGGCGTTTTTCAGCTTGACGTATTGCTCAAGGTTGCTGACGTCAAGGCCTAAGCGGGAGCCGCCGTCGTATTGGTCGGTCGCCCCCTTGACCGAGGAGTTGAAGGCGTAAATGTCGGTGATGAGCTTTTTAAGGTTGCTTTGGCTGACGATGACCGGCTGGATCTCTCGGCCGGCCACCCGGCGCACGTCCTCTAGGACCGCCTGGTAGAAGGGGTGCCGGACTCCCACGGCCAGTTTATTGCCCTCCAGCCCTAAGGGCTGGACCAGGTGGCGGGTGGCGAAGGACTGGGGCAAAAGGTGGGTGATGAAGTCCAAGTCCAGCTCCCGCTGCTCCACCCGGTGGTAAGGTAGGCCGCTGTCCTTGGCCATGAGCCTGGCTAAGACGTCGTCGTCGATGAGCCGCCCCTCCGCGGCCCCGGGCAGGGGCAGCCTTAGGCTGATGAGGTAGTCTAGGGGATCGGAGAGGAAGGCGGCGGGGGAATTGGGCTTGCCCCCGCGGGGCCGGCGACTGAAGTCGCTTAAAGAGCTCTGGTAGTCCTTTTTAATGGAGTCGGCGTGTTGCTGGCCCATGAGGCCGACGCTCAAAAGGAGGTTTAAGAGGTATTCCAGGGTAAACTTGCCGGCGACAGCTTTAGACATGAAATTAGGGGCCTTCTATGGTTTTATTTGGCTTTGAGGGGCTTAAAGCCATATATATAGGACGGCCAGGCGAAAGGCCCTTAAGGGGGCGGTTAAGGGCTTTTTAGGCCTAAAACGCTAGGTTGGCCACCGGAGCGGCCGGCCAAAAACGGTTAAGGCCAGGCGCCTTATGGGGGTTTAGCCTAAGCCAAAAGCCCCCTGGCCCTTTAGGCCAATCGCTAGCGACGAAATGGCTCTAAGGCCAAAAGGGCGTTTTTAGCGGCCCCATTTTAGCACAAGCCCGGGCTTCTTGGCACGGGCCTAAGGGCTAAAAGGCCAAAAGACGGCCCAAGCCGCCTCGGCCAGAGCCGAGGGGAAAAAACGTTTTTGGCCTGAAACCGCGCGCCTTTTAACTTATTTCCCACCGCTCGGAAAAACTCGTTAAAGCCTAAAGGTCGCTCGGCCCCGGGCGGGGGCCAGAATTGGGCCGGCCCCGGGCGGGGGCCAGAATTGGGCCGGTCCCGGGCGAGGGCCAGAATTGGGCCAGTCCCGCGAAAGGCGCTATGATGGCCCCTTGGCCCTGGGTCTTAAGGACGGCGGGTTCCAGGGAAATCGTGGCCTTAAAGCTTCTCTCCCTTTAGGTGAGCAAGTCCTAAGGGGGGTAAGCCCTAAAAGGGCGGCGAGGCTTTTGGGGCGAGCCGACGGCCTTACGGCCAAAAAGAGGGCAAGGTTCCCAAAGGGAAAAATCCTAAATGGAAAAACGGCCGCTTAGGGAATAAACCCAAAAAGAAAATGGCCCCAATAAAAAACCAGCAAGAGAAGAGACTAAGAACGAAAATTGACTAAAAGGACGAAAAAGGCTGAAAGAACCGCAAGAATTTAAAATCTAAAAACCTATCTTTTAGGCGGTAATTTTTACTTGACGCGATTATTTTGCTTTACGCGTTTAATTTAACTTTACGCGTCAATTTTATTTTGGGCCGTTATTTTACTTGACGCGTTAAATTTGATTTTACGCGTTTACCTTGTTTTTTAGATTAAAGCGCTGGCTTTCTTTAGCGAAAAACGTTAAATTACGTTTTAGGCGACCTTGGCCAAAACGCTTTTTCGGGTTTGAGCCCTAATTTTCGCGACCCCATCGGCGGCTTTTGGCTATCTGGTTTTTGGGGGCTTTTCTTAGCGGCCCTTGGCGTTCTTTGGGTTTATTTGCTTTACTTGGCGGCAATCGGCTTAATTTGGTTTTTCTCGGCGGCTCTCGTTTTTACGCAGACTTACCTGGGCGGGCAAGGCCCGCCGCCCCCAAAGGGCCAGGGCCAAAGGGGCGGCCTTTAAAAAGGAGACGCGTGGGCTTTTCTTTGGATGAGGCTCTGGCCGTGGCCCAGAAGGCGGCCCAGGTCGGGGCCGAGGCCATCGCCGCGGGCTATCGCGACCGGGATTTGTCGGTGCGCCACAAGGGCCTAATAGACCTGGTCACTCAATACGACTTGAGCTCGGAGCGGGCTATCCGGGCCATGGTCGGGGAGGCTTTTCCCAGCCATGGCTTTCTGGCCGAGGAGGAAGGCCTTAAGGAGGCCAATCCCCAAAACCCCGTGTGGGTCGTCGACCCTTTGGACGGGACCACCAACTACGTTCACCGCCACCCCTTCTTCGCCGTTTCGGTGGCCTTGGCCACGCCTGGCCCGAATGGCTCGCTGGAGCCGGCGGTCGGGGTGGTCCACGCCCCGATCCTAAGGGAGCGTTACTGGGCGGTCCGGGGCCAGGGGGCTTACGGCCAGAGCTTGGGGGAGGTCGACTCCCCGCCGGTTCCCCTGAAAGTCAGCCCGACCGCGGAAATGGTCGAGGCCCTGGTTAACACCGGGTTTCCGTACGACGCGCACGAAAGGGTCAAGGAGCTCGTGGCCCCGTTCGAGAGGGTCTTG
>JAITIH010000013.1 GCA_031279525.1 Deltaproteobacteria bacterium
CGCGGGGCTTACGGGCGAAGGGCAAGAGTTTGTATTTATAGCCGACCACCCCGGTTAGGCCCTTTAAAAAGGCGTTGGTTTCTTGGAGCTTTAAAAGCTCATCCACCACTTTGCGATCCAAAAGCCTAAAATCGCAGGCGTTTCTGGGTATCTCCACGGTGGAAGTCTTGTTGATTAGCCAATAGGCGCAGTAAGCGACCAGGCGCTTTATGGGGTTGTCGCCTTCCCGGCTGATTCTTTGGGGAATGACCACCTTGTATTCGCCCTCGCGCCAAATTTTGACCATCTCGGGGATTACTTCCGGCGGGTCCTGCATGTCGCAGTCCATGACTATGACCGCCTGGCCGGCGGAATAGGCGAGCCCACCCCAGATGGCCCCAGGCTGGCCAAAGCGGCGGGAGAACTTTAAAAGCTTGATCCTAGGATCCTCTTGGCGAGCCGTAAGGACTGTCTCTTCCGTCCTATCCTTACAGGGGTCCATGCAGAAAATAATCTCGTAGCTCTCGGTCACTCCCTTAAGGGCGGCCTTAGCGGCCTGGATAAAGGGGGGTAGGGCTTCTTCTTCATTATATATTGGCACTACGATACTTAATTCTGTCATAAAAACCTCTTTATAAAGAGTTATTGACTTAATTAAAGACTTTAAATCAGAGACGGAATAAAATATAGATCATTGGCGAGGCTGGCCGCCCAAGCCAAGTAGTTAGCCTAGGCACCCTGGGCATAATAACATTTTTTGGCCAATAATAAACCTCGTCTACTGGCGATAGGCGATCGCGAGGCAATTAAGGAGTTGAAACTCTCTAAACAATATTAATATATTGCAATAATTTAATTTAATATATCTATCAGAATTCTTTATAAAGTTAAAAATATTGATATAGAAAAAAAATTGAAATTTTATGGCGTTATGATTTTTATCGTCACGTCTTAAGCCGCTAAGCCCTTTAGTTACCAAAATTCTGGCCCTGTGTTAAAATGGCGAAGGCGGTAAGCCATTAGGCTTACCCGAAAGGGTTATTCCGATAATGATTGGCGTGTCCAAACTCTATTGCGGCGCGGTTGAGCCTTCCGATTTGTTACGCTATAGGCGCCTTTCCAGCGAATTGCCTAGCCATCTGTTGCAATTTTCCGAAGACAAAAAGCCAGTCATAGCCTGGAACGTGACCCGGGCCTGTAACCTTTCCTGCGTCCACTGTTACGCATCAGCCACCCCAGGGCCGGCCGAGGGTGAGCTAAGCCGCGAGGAAGCCCTGGCCCTGGCCCGGAATTTGGCGGATTTCGGGGCGCCGGTCATTTTATTCTCCGGCGGCGAGCCCCTTTTTCATCCGCACATTTTCGAGCTGGTGGAGCTGACCGTCAAAAGCGGCGCCAGGGCCGTCCTTTCCACCAACGGCCTTCTTTTGACCAGGGATTGGGCCTTAAAGCTTAGGGACATTGGCCTTTCTTACGTGGGCGTCAGCTTAGACGGCCTGGCCGAGGCCCACGACCGCATGCGGGGATTGGCCGGGGCCTTCGATCTGGCCTTACAAGCCATCGACACGGCTAAAAAGGCCAACCTGAAAGTCGGCTTAAGGCTAACGATCACTAAGAGCAACTTAGGCGACATCGGCCAAATATTCGATCTCCTGGAAGAAGAGGGCGTGCCCAGGATCTGTTTCTACCATTTGGTGGACAACGGGCGGCGGCCGGAGCTGGCCGCCGAAAGCCTCTCCCATCAAGAGACGAGAGCGGCGGTCGATTTAATAGCCAAAAGAACCTGGCTTCTTCGCCAAAAGGGCTTTAACCCCGAGGTCCTGACCGTGGACAACCCCGCCGACGGGCCTTATCTCTATCTAAAGATGCGAGAGGAAGGCCGCCTTCATGAGGCGGGCAACGCCTTGGAGCTCCTTCGCCTCAACGGCGGGGCCAGCTCTGGCCACGGGGTTGGGGCTATTTCCTGGGACGGCCTGGTCTATCCCGACCAGTTTTGGCGGACCAGAGTTTTGGGCTCGATTAGGGAAAGACCCTTCGCCGAGATCTGGCGCGACCCCGGCAACGAGCTATTGATGAAGCTAAAAGACAAAAAAAGCCACGTCACCGGCCGCTGCCGGGTCTGCGGCTTTCTGGAGATCTGCGGCGGTGGGCTAAGGGCCCGGGCCGACTTCGCCACCGGCGACCCTTGGGCCCCTGACCCGGCCTGTTACCTGACCGACGAGGAAATTTCCATCGATTTAAACGGCGCCTCGGCCGTGGCCGCGGAAATGTGACCCATGGCCAGGCGAGGAAAGGAGCCGCCCCCTAGGCTAGTGGCCTGGGAGACGACCGCGGCCTGCAACCTGGCCTGCCGCCATTGCCGGGCCGAGGCCGCCCTCGCCCCCTTGGCCGGGGAGCTGGACGGGGCCGAGTCCGAGGCCCTCTTAAGGGGGCTGGCCCAGTGGTCCCCCCGGCCCATGGTCATCTTAAGCGGCGGGGAGCCGCTGCTGCGGCCGGACGTTTTGGATTTGGCCGCCTTAGGGTCTTCTTTAGGGCATAGAATGCTGCTTTCGACCAACGGGACCCTTTTGACCCCCTCTTTGGCCCAGAAAATCAAGGCCGCGGGGGTGGC
>JAITIH010000072.1 GCA_031279525.1 Deltaproteobacteria bacterium
AGACCGCTTGATCGTCGAGGAGCTCATCCGCCAGGAAGCCCAAAAGGCTAACATCGAAGTCCCGGAGTCCGAGCTATCGGCTTACGTGGCCCAGATCCGCTCCTCCTTCTCCTCCGCTGGCGATCAAGCCGTCGCTCCCAAGCCCCTTTCCGAGCGGGAAATGGCCGCCTTCCTCAAAGCCGTCCGCCTACGCCAACAACTGGAAAAACTGGCTCAAACCGTCGTGCCCCGAGAAGTTAGGCCCTCTAGCCAAAAGTGGCGGGCTTTTTGGGGCGACTGGCTGGCCCGGATGCCTAAAGGCCCGGTCTATCGGGCCCGGGTTCTTTTCATCCAGGCCAGCGACGAGGCCTTGGCCGTTTTAAAGGCGGCCTGGAAAAAGGAACTTTCCTTAAGCGAGCTGGAGGTCCAGGTTCGCATAGGCGGCTACGCGACCTTATTGTCTCGGGTCTTGACCGTGAACCCCTTGGACCCGACCCTAAGGGAGATGTTTGGCCAGGTCGATTTACGGGCCGCCCTGGCCCAGGACGTGGCCAAGCCGCCTTATCTCACCCCAATTTTTCGGCTGCCCAATAGCTACGCCGTTCTTGAGGTCTTGGAAATCCGCCCCGCCCCAGAGCCCGACGAGCTGGCCCGGGCCGCCCAGAAGGCCTACGAGCGGCAGGCCGGCCAGGAAGCCTTCCAGGCGTGGGTGGACCGGCTAAGGCAAAAGGCCGAAGTCGTAGTTAACCCCAACTACCCGGATCTGGAGGAGGTCGGCTCGCCGCCGGCCGCAAAACCAGCTTCTAAAGCCAATCCGCCCCAAGCCCCGGCTAGCCCTCCACCGGCCGCGGGGCCAGGTCCTAAGGCCAACTCGCCTCAAGCCCCGGCTAGCCCTCCGCCGACCGCAAAACCAGACCCTAAGGCCAATCCGCTCCAAGCCCCGGACAGCCCTTCGCCGGCCGCGGGGCCAGGTCCTAAGGTCAACTCGCCTCAAGCCTCGGCTAGCCCTCCGCCGGCCGCGGAGCCAGGTCCTAAGGCCAACCCGTCTCAAGTTCCGGCTAGCCCTTCACCGGCCGTTGGCGAGGTCAATCCATAATTTTTAGAGTTTACAGCCACTTAGGCCCACCCGGCCTAAGCCCTAATGGTCCTCAAATTGACTTTTTTTCAGTTGGCTTGGTAAAATTTTAAAAATATACTAAGGCGTAAAAATATTTGGGGTGTCCAGGGCGGGTTCAGGGAGGCGGACCAGCCCGCGAAGAGGCGGCTTAGCCGCGAGTTTGTTATTCCGCCTTTTAGCTTGGCTCTAGGCTAAAATGGCTTTCCTGGGGGCGCGCTAGCCCTTAGCTTCTGTCATGACGGCGAAAAAGCCCGCGTGGAGCGGGCGCCAGGCGCCAGAGTCAATGGGCGGAGTTTGGAATGACCAAAGAGGGAACTGGCCTCACGCGCGACGCCGGCATGGCCGACGTTCAGAATCAGTTTGATAGCCGACGCATTAAGATCGATCAGGTTGGGGTCAAGAAGATCCATTACCCGATCAACGTCAAAGACCGGGCCAACGGGTCTCAAAGAACCGTGGCCTCGGTTAATATGTACGTGGAGTTGCCTCATCATCATAAGGGCACCCACATGTCCAGGTTCATTGAGGTCCTTTCGGTTCATCGCCACAGCATCGCCACCTCCACCATCCCCTCCATCCTTTTGGACATGAAATCGCGCCTACAGGCCGAGGCCGCCCATTTGGAGCTGACTTTCCCTTTTTTCATCGCAAAAGCCGCCCCGGTGACCGGGGCCTTGGGCTTGATGGAATACAGCTGCACCTTGGCCGGCAGCCAGACCGGCGAGGAAACGGACCTTTCGGTCTCGGTCTGCGTTCCCATCACCACCCTTTGCCCTTGTTCCCGCGAGATCAGCGACTACGGGGCCCATAACCAAAGGGGCGAGGTCACGGTCAAAGTCCGCTACAAGCAGTTTTTTTGGATGGAGGACCTCATTAGCTTGGTGGAGAGCTCGGGTTCCAGCGAGGTTTACTCCCTTTTGAAGCGGGCCGACGAGAAGATGGTCACCGAAAGGGCCTACGACAACCCGCGCTTCGTCGAGGACGTGGTCCGGGAAGTGGCCGTGAAGCTGATGGCCGACGAAAACTTCACCTGGTTTTCGGTGGCCGCCGAGAATTTCGAGTCCATCCACAACCACTCGGCTTACGCTTTTTTAGAGTTCGAGCGGCCCGAGGGCCAGCAGGCGGAACACGGCCCTTTAAACGGGAAAAGTGCCATAAAAGTCGTAAAGTAAGGCCAAAGGCTTAGGCCTTTAGGGGTAAAAGAGCCAGGCGGCCTCGGCGGGGCCAGCGAGGGCCTAAGGCTCCAGCGGAGCCGGGAAGGGCCAGGGAGCTTGGCGACGGGGAAGGTCAGAGAGCCAGGCGACGCTGGGCTTAGCCAGGAAGAGATCGGGACCTTAGTACTATAACGAATAGTTAGAGGTTAACTCTTCTCAAGCTCGGCGTTATCCTTTTTAATAGGTTATTGTCCCTAAAATTTGGGACTTGTTTAAGAGACTTAAAATTTTTTGGCCAATCCCTAATACGGTTGATTTTTCCCTTAACATTAGAAATCCAATGATCTATTTTATAGAAAACACGAGAAAATAGCCAAAAATCCTTAAGGAGGCGGGTGACGTCCTTGGAGTATAGATTAAGTAAGGAGCCTTTGGAGGGCGATTTCGGAAACCTCGATCAATCCGTCGGGGTAGTCAAAGTCGACTAGACCAAGTGGGAGCCTCTCTGGGACGATATGGCGCCTAGCCTGGCCAACAAAGATCGCCTACCTCATCTTTCCGTGGGTCAAGGTTAAAAATCTGGCCTCCCACGCGCTCGCCCTCGGGCCTTACGAGCTTAAAGACGGATTGGCTCAAATGGCCCGAGGCCGAGCCGCTCATGGCCTAAAAACCCAAGTCGACGCCAAAAGGCCTAAAGGCGCCTTTTAGGCGCGGCGAGCTGGATCCGTCTCGCGATGACCAAGGGTTTGGCGGCCAAAAGAACTAGTTCGTTTATCGCTGAGGTTTTAGGGAAATATTCGTCAAAATCTAAAGCCGCGGCAAACGCCACCGCCTTCCAGACAGGGCGTCAGTCGCCTTGACGACGCGGAAGAGG
>JAITIH010000303.1 GCA_031279525.1 Deltaproteobacteria bacterium
GCCCAAAGCCCAAAGCCCAAAGCCCAAAGCCCAAAGCCCAAAGCCCAAAGCCCAAAGCCCAAAGCCCAAAGCCCAAAGCCCAAAGCCCAAAGCCAAAAGCCAAAAGCCAAGAGCCAAGAGCCAAAAACCAAGAGCCAAAAACAAAAAGGTAAAAACCAAAAGTCTTAAGCTAGGAAGAAACCTCTGGATTTTGGGGGTCATTTGGGCGGGCCAACGATTTTTTTCTTTAAAAAAGATAAAAATAAGCAAATGTTATTTTTATCCGCGAAATACGGAGTTATCCGGCCAGCGCGAGTCTTGATCCTAAGAGTCTATATATTATAAGTTTGTAATTGTGTATATAAATAGTTAATAAATATATAAGAATTTAATAACTAATTAAATAATTATAATATTTTTGATGGACTTAGGGCGATTTCCTGGTTTGGCCACGATAGGGTTAACTATGCGACTTTACAAGGTTTTTTCTAGAGGCGGCCAAAGGCTTCAAAAATTTACATAGATTTAACATAAAGCTGACGGCAAATTGACAGGGGCCATTTAACTTAAGGCCTATGAGCTTAAGACAATTATTAAATCGCCTGTTTTTCCTCGTGACCGTGACCGCGGCTTTAGCTCTCGTCTTTTTGACCGCCGGCATTATGGTCTCTTTGGTCGTCCAGTCGAAACCAGGCTTTGAGCGCTTCGGCTTTCTAAATTTCCTCCTCTCCAAGGATTGGAACTACGGAGCCGAGACCTTTGGGGCCCTAAGGCCCCTGACCGGCACAGTCCTGGCCGCCTTAGGGGCGGTGGCCCTGGCCACCCCCGTGGCCCTAGGGGTGGCCGTCTTTTTGACCGAGCTTTGCCCGGAAAAGCTAAAAGGTCCCATCGCCATGGCCATTGAGCTTTTGGCCGCCATCCCCAGCGTCATTTACGGCCTCTGGGGCCTCTTCGTCTTGGCCCCATTCCTTGAGACCTATTTCCAGCCTCTCGTGAGCTACGTTTTTGGGAGTCTACCGTACGTAGGCGATTTTTTCGTGGCTAAAGCGGCCGGCGGCCTAAATTTGGCCACCGCCTCCATTATTTTGGCGGTCATGATCCTGCCTTTCATAGCCAGCTTAGCCCGCGAGGGGTTCGCCCAGGTCCCGGAAGTTTTAAAAGAGTCGGCTTACGGCTTAGGGGCCACCTGTTGGGAGACGATAACGGCGGTGGTCTGGCCCACCGCCCGAAAGGCCGTGGTTGGCGGGATCGTCATGGCCTCCGGCCGGGCCTTAGGGGAGACCATGGCCGTGGCCTACGTCATCGGCAACCGCCACGGGGCCTTGGAGTCCTTGTTTTCCCCGTACGTCACCATCACCTCGGTCATCGCCAATGAGTTCAACGAAGCCGGGCCCATCCAGATGTCGGCCCTCTTTTACCTGACTTTGGCCCTGTTTTTGGCCAATCTTTTGGTCTTAAGCCTGGCCAAGCGCATTATGGGGAAATAATGCCGTCCCATTTAGGCCGCGTCTGGCGCAATCGGGTGGCCCTGGCTCTGTCCGCGGTCTCGGCCATTTTTGGCATAGCCCTCTTGTTCATCATCCTTTACGACATCGTAAGGCACGGGTTCAGCTCTTTGAATCTGGCCCTTTTGACCAAGGACCCGGCCGGGCCAGAGGGCGACGGCGGCTTAAGGGCGGCCTTTTTAGGCCAAGGCCTTTTAACCTTAGTGGCCACCTTAGTCGGGGCCCCCATCGGGGTCCTGGCCGGAACCTACTTAGCCGAGTACGGTCGGGAAAACAAGCTCTCCAAGGCGGTCGTCGCTCTTTGCGATTTGGCCATGAGCCTACCATCCATCGTGGTGGGGATCTTCGTTTACACGATCCTGGTCAAACCCATGGGCGTCTTTAACGGCTGGGCCGGCTCGGCCGCCTTGGCCATCATCATGATCCCCTTGGTCACCCGGACCACCGAGAGCATGCTGGCCATGGTCCCCTGGCAGCTAAGGGAGGCGGCCCTGGCCTTAGGCGTCCCCTACTACAAGATGATCGTCCAGATCGTTTACCGTAAGGCGGCTAGTGGCATCCTAACCGGGATCCTCTTGGCCGTGGCCAGGATCGCCGGGGAGACGGCCCCCTTGATGTTCACGTCCTTTAACAACAGCTCTTTCGAGCTGAACATGAGCCGGCCCGTGCCTTCGGTGACCGTCACCGTCTTCCAGTACGCGGGCTCCCCCAACGATAACTTGATTGGCCAGGCCTGGGCCGCGGCCTTGGTGGTGACGGCCGTGGTCCTCTTTCTGAGCGTTTTGGGCCGACTGACCGTTAAATGGAGAACTTAGGCATGGACAAACTCGACCAGGCGGCGGAGCCGGGGTATGGCGGCGGCGACGAGCCCCAAAGTCAAGGGAATCCTAACGGCCTCGCGGGCCCGGCGGGGTCGAGCCCCCAACCCGGGCCGCCCTCGCCCCAAGGGGTTGGCCTGACCTCTGAGGCCCAAGGCGGCCAAAGGCCTAAGCCCGAGGACTTAACCGAGGGGGCGAAGGCTTCGGCTGTCGCGGACTTAGGCGAGGACGGGGCCAAGGCTTCGGCCGTGGCCCTTGGCGGAACTGAAGGCGGGCCGCCCAAAAAGAAGGCCCCCAACGGGGTCTCGGTCATGATCGTGGAGGGGGGAAATGGCCCCATGACGGCGGCCAAGGCCAGCGAGGCCGCGCCCCCCCCGACGTTATTGGCCATCGAGAGCTTAAGCTTTTACTTTGGGGACAATAAGGTCCTAAAGGGCGTCGACATGCCCGTTCGGGCTAATTCCATCACCTCCCTCATTGGGCCCAGCGGCTGCGGGAAGACCACCCTTTTGCGCTGCTTAAACCGCATGCACGACCTTTACCCCAATAACCGCTACGAGGGGCGGATCGTCATGGAGGGCCGGAACATCCTGGATAAAGGCGAGGACCTCATTGGGCTTAGGAGTCGTTTGGGCATGGTATTTCAAAAACCTACCCCATTTCCCATGAGCGTCTATGATAATATAGCTTACGGCCTTAAGTTGAAAAAAATCACCAATAAGCCCTTGGTCCGGGAGTTGGTGGAAAAGGCTTTAAGGCAGGCCAACCTCTGGGAGGAGGTCAAAGACCGGCTTAAGGAAAGCGCCTTAGGGCTTTCCGGGGGCCAGCAGCAGCGACTCTCCATCGCCAGATCCTTGGCCGTCGGCCCCGCCGTTTTGCTTTTCGACGAGGCCACTAGCGCGCTTGACCCCATTTCTTCGGCTAAGGTGGAGGAAATGATGGTGGAGCTGAAAAAAGAGGTGACCATGGTAGTGGTGACCCATAACATGCAACAAGCGGCCCGCATCTCCGACTATACCGCCCTTATGTGGCTAGGCTCGCTGATTGAATATGGGGAAACCATAGACATTTTCACAAGGCCAAAACAAAAAATGACCGAGCAGTACGTGGCCGGGAATTTTGGCTAAGAAAGGCAAAAAGGCGCGCGATAAATGGAAATTATGGAAACCGACATTCAAAACATCAAGGAAAAGTTCTCAGCCATGAGCGTCCTAGTGGCCAACATGTACATGGACGCCTTAAGAAGCCTGGCCCTCCACGACGAGGCCTTGGCCGACTCGGTGATCGAAAGGGATCATGAGGCGGACCGGCTGGAGCTGGAGCTGGACGAGATGTGCTTAAGGTTTTTGGCCCGCTTTTCGCCCAAGGCCTCGGAGCTAAGGTTTACGGTGGCCATCCTAAGGCTCATCGTCGAGCTGGAGAGGATCGGCGACCACTCCAAGGTCCTGGCCCGGCAGGTGGCCAAATTCCACCTGGCCCCCATGTTGAGGGACCTGCCCGAGTTTCAGGAAATTTCCATCCTCCCTTACCAGATGCTGAACGAGGCCATCGACGCCTTTCTAGCCGGGGACGCGGAAAAGTTCCCGATCATCATCAGGACCGACGAGACGGTGGGGGCCCTTCAGAAGAGTTTAAACGAGAGCTTGGTGGCTCTTATCAAGAAGGACGCCTCCAGGACAGGCCCGGCCATCGCCCTCGTCAACATCATTCGGCGTCTGGAAAGGATCGCCGACCACGCTAAAAACATCGCCGAAATGGTCCCCTACGTGACCGTGGGGGAAGTCGTCAAAGGCAAGGCTCTTCCATGAGAATAATGACCATAGAGGACGAAGGGGCCTTACGGGAGCTTATCGAGTACGACTTGACCAAGGCCGGCTTCCAGTGCCTAAGCCTAGAGAACGCCAACGACGCCTTAATGGCCGTGGACGACTGGCTGCCGGACCTTATCCTGTTGGATTTGATGCTGCCTGGGCTTCAGGGCCTCCAATTCCTGGAAATCATTAGAAAAACCCACCGGACCCCGGTCATCGTCGTCTCGGCCCGCAACAGCGAAAGCGACGTCATCGCCGCCTTGGACCGTGGGGCCGACGACTACGTGACGAAACCCTTCACCTTTAATTATCTGGAGGCCAAGATCCGGGCCGTGGCCAGGCGAGGTCAGGCCGGGGTGGGCTCGGTCATTGAGGCCGGAGGGATCCGCATGGATTTAAACTCCCATAAGGTGAAGGTGGACAACCAGCAGCTAAGCCTCACTCAAAAGGAGTTTGAGCTTTTAAGCCTTTTCATGCGCTCCCCGGGCCAGGTTTTTTCCCGGAATCAGCTTCTAAACGCGGTTTGGGGCTACGATAACGAGCTCATTAGCCGCACGGTCGACGCCCACGTGGCCACCTTGCGTAAGAAGCTAAGCGGCCGCGGGCGTTACATCCAAACTCTCCCCAAAATTGGCTACGCCTGGGAGGTGGATTAGTTGCTGCCGAAAACCAAGCTATTCTTCCTCATTTTGATCCCGGCCGTTCTGGCTCTTTTGGTCGCCTTGGCCTTCATTCAGGACAAGAACCGTAAGGCCAGCGAGGAGCAGTTCGAAAAGCTCCTTTACACCAGTTGGCAGGTGGCTCAATTGGCCTACGACCAGGCCACTTCCGGGTCGGAGGAAAACAGGGCCAAGGCTCAAAACGCGGCCCGAGCCATGACCAAGGATTCGGGGGTCAGGCTGACCGTCGTCGACGACGACGGGACGGTCTCCTTCGACTCGGAGGCGGAAGGGGAGCTGGAGTCCCACAAGGACCGGCCGGAGTTTAAGGCCGCCTTAAAGGGCCAGCCGATTTTCGTCACTAGAAAGAGCGAAACCTTAGGCCTTGAGTTCATGTACTACGCCCAACGGGTGGGCGAGGGCTCGATATTGCGGGTCTCTAGCCCCATAGGCTATTTCGAGCGCCAAAGGGAGCTTTTTTTTCGGCAGGCTCTCTCTTCGGCCTTGATCCTGGTCGTGGGCGTTTTTCTCTTTAGCTTTTGGGCCTCCCGGCGGCTGGCTGGGGTTTACAGCGAGTTGACCCAGGCGGTCGAGGCGGCCAAAGCCGGCGAG
>JAITIH010000155.1 GCA_031279525.1 Deltaproteobacteria bacterium
CCTCGGCTCGCCATAGGCCAAGCCAATCGGCTCGATCGACTTGCGGTTAAGATCGCTAACAAACCCGTGGAGGACAATTTTAAAATACGAGGCGGCCTCTTTACGATAGAGGAAGGGGAGGTAAGGGCTAATACGCTCTTAAAACAGCTTTCTTGCAAGTTTCAAAGTTTCCTCGGTTAGGCCCTAGTCTCTCAGTGCGCCTGGATAATGGAAGGGGATTTCGTTGAGCGTCGATACGATCGCCTCTTCCGCGTCGTCAAGGCGACTGACGCCCTGTCTGGAAGGCTGTGGCGTTTACTGCGGCTTTAGATTTTGACGAATATTTCCCTAAAACCTCAGCGATAAACGAACTAGTTCTTTTGGCCGCCAAACCCTTGGCGGTCACGAGACGGATCCAGCTCGCCGCGCCTAAAAGGCGCCTTTAGGCCTTTTGGCGTCGACTTGGGTCTTTTGGCCTTGAACGGCTCGGCCTCGGGCCATTTGAGCCAATCCGTCTTTAAGCTCTTAAGGCCTGAAGGCGAGGGCGTGGGAGGCCAGATTTTTAACCTTGACCCACGGAAAGGATGAGGAAACGGTTGTTGTTTACCAGGCGAGGCGCCATGGCCAACCTCGTCCACTCGTCCAAAGCCGATGAACTTGTTTTTAGGACCAAAGTTTGTAGGCCCCTGAGCGGAAGCCAATCGCCCCGACCGCCATTCGCCCCTAAGGTCATGAGGTTTTTCACCAAGGCCCCCAATAACGCTCATCTAGCCAAGGTAATGGCGCTTACCCGCCATATCGTCTCAAAGTGGCTCCCGCTTGGTCTCGTCGACTTTGACGACCCCGACGGATTGACCGAGTTTTCCGAAATCGCCTTCCAAAAGCTCCTTTCTTAATCTATACTTCAAGGATGTCATCCGCCTCCTAGGGATTTTTGGCTATTTTCTCGCGTTTTTTATAAAATAGATCATTGGATTTCTAATGTTAAGGGAAAAATCAACCGTATTTGGGATTGGCCAAAACTTTTAAGTCTCTTAAACAGGTCCCAAATTTTAGGGGGCAATAGCCTACTAAAAAAGGATACCACGGAGCCTGAGAAGAGTCAACCTATCAACTATTCGTTGTAGTATTAAAAGGGCTAGCAAAAACGGAGTCGTTTTTGGCTCGCGTTATCTTAAGGTTTAGGACCGTTTATGAAAGTTTATAAGCCTTCCGGTTTTTTCGACACGAAGGGCCTTATTTTCACGCCCTTTATCGTGGCGATCGTCTCCATGTTTTTGGCCGTCTACTACGCCCGGGCGTTGTGGTTTTGCCCCATCGTCTACTTAGGGGCCGCTCTTCCGGTCCTCTACGCCATGGCCGTTGGCTACGCCAGTCGCTGGTCCGTGAGAAAGAGCAATATAAGAAGCCCCCAGCTGGCCAAAGTCCTGGGGACCATCGGGGCCATCCCCGGGTTTTACGTGTCCTGGGCGGCCTGGGGAGGCTTGACCAACAACGTCACCGGCCAGGGAACCTTAAACCTAGGCTTTAAAAAGTTCCCCATCGTCGATTCCTTCGTTTCCTTAAGCCAGGCCCTCTCCCAAGCCCTCCATCCCTTTCAACTCGTCCAAAAGGTTCAGGAAATCGCCGGCGTTGGCCTTTGGAGCGTGGAAGGCTTCGTGGTCCACGGGGTCTTTCTTTACGGGGTTTGGATTTTGGAGGCCGCGATTTTCTTTTTTTTCGTCGGCCGTCGCTTTAGCCCAATTGGCGCGGCCCCTTTTTCCGAAAGGAAGTTTCAGTGGTACCCGGAGACCAAGCTAACCGTGCCCATCGCCTTGCCGACCAACGTCGCCGGCGTGGAAGCTTTTGAGGCCATCGAGAAGGGTCAGGTGGGGGCCTTGGTTAACGCCCGGGAAGAAAGATCCCCCGAAAGCGCCAGTTACCTAAAGGTCGTTCTTTATTACCTGGAAGGGGCTGGGGACGCTTACGCGACGATTTACGGCTACGCTTTGACCCGAGGCTCTTCCCATAAAAAAAAGCTTCTCGTAAAATACGTGAAAGTTCCTGAAGCCTTGGGCAAAACGCTCTCGAATAAGTTTTAGTTTAAAGGCCTTTCGCCTAAAGTTTTTTTAAGGCCCCGAAGGCCCCCTAAACGCGCGCCCTTAAGGCCATAATAAGCCTTAAGGGCGCAATTATTTCTGGGCGCCGTATTTTTTTTGGCGAAATCCTTGCCGCCAAATTTTTTGGCGAAAAGGCGGTTTTTTGGGGCCCCTATAAAGGCCGGCCCCCTTTCCGCTTTAGCCCATAGGCGTTTTTCCGAAGAACCCCCTACAATAAAGAGGTCCTTTTCCTAAGGCCTTAAGGCTTTTTTTAGGGCTTTTTCCAAGGCCGGGCCATTTAGTGGAGATATTTGTTGGGCGTCCCGGTCGTCTTAGTCGGCTCGGAGGTCTTAGGCCGCCAGTCGATCTTCGGCGACTCGGCTCGGGCGGCCAGGCTTTTCTTCTTGACGACGGCCTTAACGTTGAGCTTAGCCTTGCGGGAGCCAAGTTTGGCCGCGCGTTTGTACAGTTCCTCGGCTTTGTCTAGATCTTGCGGGACCCCGTCGCCAGTCTCGTAGAGGGCGCCTAAGTTGTTTATGGCCTGGGCGTCCCCTTGGGCCGCGGCGTTTTCGTATAGCTCGCGAGCCCATTTTAGGTCTTTGGCCACGCCATGCCCTTTGGCGTACAGAGCGCCTAAGTTGCCTAGGGCGGTCGGGTCGCCTTGGGTCGCGGCCTCTTCGTACAGAATCCTGGCCTTCTCGAAGTTTCGGGGCACCCCGTCGCCCCGCGCGTGCATGACCCCAAGGTTGACTAAGGCGGTCGTGGAGCCTAAGGCCGCGGCTTTTTCGTAATAGTCCCTGGCCTTGGCGAAGTCCTTGGGCGCGCCCTCGCCGCGCGAGTGCATGAGGCCGAGGTTGACGTAGGCGTAGAGGTCTTTTTGATTGGCGGCCAATAAGAAGAGCTCCCTCGCTTTGGGCAGATCCTGGGGCACGCCCTCGCCGCGCCAGAGCATTAAGCCCAGGTTGACCAGGGCTTTGGCGTAGCCTTGGTTCGCGGCCTGGCTATAGCTCTCCGCGGCTTTGATCGGGTTTTTCCGGACGCCGGAGCCTCTTTCGTAGCAGACCCCTAAGTTAAACTGGGCCGTGGGCTCGCCGCGCTCGGCCGCCTTCTTCAGCCATTTGGCCCCTTTACGCTCGTCCTTGGTCACGCCAATGCCGTAAAAATGGCACTCGCCAATTCGGCTCTGGGCTTCCAAGTTCCCCAGGCGCGAGGCCATGTAAAAATGCTTCAGGGCTAAAGCCTGGTCTTTGGGCCGGTTGTCGCCAGTCCTATACCTAAAGGCCTCTTTATAATAGTATATGCCTTCTTCCCGTTGTCGACGGGCCCTTTGGGCTTCGGGTGAGGTGACCGGGCCAGGCGGCGGGCTAAGGCTCTCCCATTCGCCAAAAAGTTCCAAGGCTTTGGCCCGGGCGGCTAGGACGGCTGGGGATAGGGCTTTGGGGGCCCGTCTTTTTGCGGCTTTGGCCTTGGGGGGCGGGTTTTTGGGAGCCTGGCTTTTCGGGTCGAGGCTCTTTTTGGCCGGGCTTTCTAGGGCTTGACCTTTGGGGTCGAGGCTCTTTTTGGCCGAGCTTTTTAGGGCTTGGCCTTTGGGGTCGAGGCTCTTTTTGGCCGGGCTTTTCAAGGCCTTGGGTTTTAAGGCCTGGCCTTTGGCGGCCGGGCTTTTGGCGGTTAGGCTCTTTTGGGCCTGGCCCTTTAAGGCCTTAGGGGTCAGGGCCTTAGGTTTCGGGGCTTTAGGTTTCGAGGCCTGGGGTTTTAAGGACTGGCCTTTGGCGGCCGGGCTTTTGGCGGTTTGGCTCTTCTGGGCCGGGCCCTTTATGGCTTTCTGGGGCGAGGCCTTCTGGGTCGGGGCTTTAGGTTTTGGGGCCTTAGGTTTTGGGGCCTTGGGCTTTTGGGCTTGGCCTCGCGGGGTTTTTATGGCGGCTTGGGCCTGGGTTTTAGGAACGCTCTTTTCTTTTTGGGTCATAAGAAAGCCTTGCTAGTCCATTTTTGGAAAACGCCTTCGATTGGAGGTGGCCTTAAGGAGATTAGGATCTTTTGGCGAAAAAAACAACCCGCCTTAAGATCTTTTTTAAAGGCTCAATATGCGGGCACTTAAGGGCTAGGGCCAAGCCAAAGTAGACCGCCGGCCCCGCGACGAGGCCGATTCCAACCTTGGCCAGGCGGCTTAAGCCGGCTAGCTCGGGCCGGCCGTAAAGGGGCCAGAGAGCGAGGGCCATCAAGACGGCCCAGAGAAAGTAGCGGGAGATTTCCCCGTAAAGGGGCCTAAAGTCGTAGCCCTGTCTTTGGCCTAAGACCCGGTTCAGCCAGATAAAGTTAATGGCCGAGGCCAGTGAGCTGGCCAGGGCCAGGCCCGCGTGCTTTAAGGGCCACATGAGGCCGGCGGCAAAGGCCAGGCCAAGGGCCAAGGAGACGGCCGCGATTTTAGCCGGGGTCTTAGAGTCGGCTAAGCTGATAAAGGCCCTGGCGGCTAAGGAAGTCCCGGAGTGGAAGGGAAGGCCCAAGACG
>JAITIH010000178.1 GCA_031279525.1 Deltaproteobacteria bacterium
CTTACCTCGGGTCCGGCAAGGTGGTTTCCCTCGCGCGTATAGCTTCCCACTCGCTTTTTTTGGGCCGCCGCGGGGCCCGCGACCGCCTCTTCCAAGGCTTTCGCGACCTGGTCTGGGGCTTGGTCCCCTAAGGCCGCAAAGCGGCTGGCCTTAAGGCCGGCCATCTCCGCCCCTAGGGCTTCCAAGGCCTTTTGGCCCTCGGCCAGATCGGCCGTTAGGCTTTCTAAGTTGGGGCCGTCCGCGGCCAGGGAGTTGTCGGCGGCGATGAGCTTTTTTTCAAGATCGATCTTTTTTTCGGCTAGTCTTTGGCGGGCCTCTTTTCGGGCCCGAAGATCGCTTAAGGCCTTGGGGAACTCTTGGGGCCCGAGGCTTTGTGGGTGAAAGTAGGGAGAGAGCTTTTCGATCAAGAGGGCCGCTTTCCCCACGGCCTCGTCAGTTAGGGCCTTAGCCTCGGTCGCGAGGCGGGCCGCGTTTTCCTCGACTTTTTTTTGGCCTAAGTTCGTCTCGAGCTCAAGGCCCTGGGCTTTAGCCAGCTCTTTTTGGGCTTTTTCGGCTAGGGGCGCCATTTGGGCGAGGTTTTCGGCCAGCCGATCGGCCTCGTCTAAGCGAACTTTAATTTCCGTTAAGACTTTATCGGCCTTCGCCCTTAAGGTGGCCAGGGTCGCCAAAAGGGCTGGGTCGGCCGGGTCGGGCGAGGCGGTGGAAATCCTGGCTAAAAACCCAGCCAGGGCCGCGGCGAGTTCTTGGCTTATGCGCTGGCTATCGACCAAAGAGTCGGCTAAAATTCGCCGTTCGCCTTCTTGGCTAGCTAGGCTTTTGGCTAAAAGGGCCTCGCGGGCTTGGATTTCCCTTAAGGTTTTTTTGGCCTCGGCCAAGTCCCTGGCCGGTCGCCCCAAGTCCGGCGGGGCCGCCGCCGCGTAGGGGTGATCTAAGCTCCCGCACAAAGGACAGGGCTGGCCGGAGACCAGATTGGCCCGGCGCTCCTCTAAGGAGGCCACGGATTTAGCCAGATCGACGTTGGCCGCCAAAAGCTCCAGGCGGGCTTCCAAGGCCGCCCGGCTTTGGGCCAAGGTCTCGATTTCTTGGGCGTTTTGGGCCATAAGGGGGGCGAGGGCCTCTTTTTTAGCCCTAAAGGCGGCTAGGCTAGCGTTGGCCTCGGCCAGACCCTGGGCCGTCCGAAAGGCCTCGTCTAAGGTTTTATGGAGATTTTGGGTGGCCTCTTCCTTGGCCTTCCAGACGTCTTTGCCCGGGGCCAGAAGTTCGGTTAAGGTCGCGGTCTCGGCCTCTATGGCTTTCCGCAGCAAATCGTGATTTTTTTCTTTTTCCGCCCGATCGGCCGCGGCCGCCTTGGCCTTATTGGCCAGGGCGACCGCGGAGTCTTGGGTCCTGGTCAGCTCCTTTTTGACTACTGAGGCTTTATTTAAAGTCGCCTGGAAAAACTCGGCCTCTTTTTCTAGGCCAGCTAGATCCTCGGCCAGCCTATCGTCGGCCGGCCGGGCGGCCAGATCGGCCACGGTCGCGGCCAAATCGTTCCTAAGGCTCTTTTGGGCGGCTTTTAGGCCTTCAATTTGTTTGGCTAAAACCCCATGGCGCTTTTGGGTTTTTTGGGCGGCCGCCTTTTTTTCGGCTAAGTTGGCCGTAAGGGCCGCTATTTGCCCGTCTAGGCTTTTGGCTTTTTCGAGGTTTGGGGCTAAGGCGGTTTTTTCGGCCGTTTTTTGGCATAAGGCCAGTTTAGCCAGGTTTAACTCGGCCTCGCTCTGGGCGAAGGCCGCTAAAGCCGTGGCTTTTTCGCCATTTTCGCGGGCTAAAGCGGCCTCGTCCGCTTCTTGGCGGGCCCTTAAGGCGGCCAAAGGCTCGTAGGCCCCGGCCAATTCCAAGGCCTTTAAGGCGGCGGAGAGCTTTTCGGCCGAAGGCCTAAAGGCCGCGATTTCCAGGCCAATGGCCTCTTTCTCTTGGGCGAGGCTGGCTAAGGCCTCGCGCCGCTGGCTAAGGCCGGCCAACCAGCTTAAGGCCAGATCGTCTTCTTTTTGGGCCAGGGCTCGGCTTTTTTCCTCCTCGGCCAAGGCCCCTAAAGCCTTAGCCAAGGCGGCTCGGCTCTCGTCGGGCAAGATCTCCAGACTTTTCAGCTCCTTTTCCAAGAGGTCCTCGGCTTGCCTTTCCTCGCTGGCCCGGCGATAGGCCAAAACGGAGATCTGGCTGTAAATTTCCGTTTTGGTGATGGTCTCTAAGACGGCTCCGCGTTCGCTGGGCGGGGCCTTAAGAAAGGCGGCGAAGCCGCCTTGGGCCAAGAGGATGGATTTAGTGAACCGGCCAAAGTCCATGCCGATAAGCTCGGCCACCTTGCTCTTTTTGGCCTTGATCTGGCTCTCCAAGATTTCCCCGGTCTCGGCGGAGGCGATTTCCTGGGTTGGGACGGCGAAACCGTCTCGGCCGCTGACCCGGCGCTGCCGGAAGCTGGCCCGGTAGGCCTGGCCTTTGCACTCGAAGACCGCCTCGGCCAGGCAGTCTTTGGCCTGGCGGGACATGATCTCGTTGGAAGTTTGGGAGACGGTCCCTAGGCGAGGGGTCTCGCCGTAAAGGGCGAGGCAGAGGGCGTCCAAGATGGTCGTTTTGCCCGAGCCGGTCGGGCCGGAGATGATAAAGAGCCGGTCCAAAAAACTCGGGTGGGTAAAGTCGATTTCCCATTCCCCCATTAGGGAGTTTAAGTTCTTTAAGCGCAGTTTTAAAAGCTTCATAAACCCTTTGCCTCAATCGACGGCCTGGCCAGACTCGGCCAGGGCCAGGATGATTTCTTGATAGGCGGCGATGAGCTCCGAGCGGTCCTGGGCCTGGTAACCCTTTTGGTCCAAAAGGTTCTCGAAGACCTCTAAAACGGTCATCTGGGCCAGATCCTTAACCGGCTTTTGGCTTAAGAAAAACTCCTGAACGACTTTTTCGTCGATGACGGCCAGAAGCTCCATTTGGCCGCCGGCCAGGCTCTCTTCGAAAATCCCTTTTGGGTCGGCCAAAATCTCCTGGCCCGAGTGGACGATTTCCAGCCAAGCCGTGGAACCTATGGCTTTAAGCTTTTCGATCTTGGCCAAGATCTCGGCTTTGTCGCCTTTAAGGCGCAAAAGCTCTTGGAACTTGGGGACGGGTATTAAGCTAATCGCCAGCCCGCCGCCGCCAAGATCGACCAAGGTCACGCTCTTTTCCCCGCTTTCCGTAAAGCTCATGGCCATGGGGGAGCCGCAGTAGCGGATCGTCTCGGACCCGACTTTCTGGGCTCGGTGGAGGTGGCCTAGGGCCAGGTAGTCGAAAAGCTTAGGCAAAGACTCAGCCTCGATCTGGCCAAAGGGGCCGGCGTAAAGGTCCCGGACCCCGTCGCCCTCCGCGATCTTTCCCCCTGCCGCGAAAAGGTGGCCTAAGGCCACGATGGGGACCCGGCCGCCCAACTCGGCCTGCCTTTGGCGGGCCACGGCCGCCACGGCCTCGTAGTGGGCCTGGATACCTTTGGCCAAGCTAAGGTCGCGGTCTTTGGGGCTTTCGCCCTCAACCGAGAGCCTCACGAAACGGTCCTTTAAAAAAGGCACGGCCGCGACGATCAGGGCCGGCTCCCCGGCCGCGTCGGCTAAAACTAAAGTTTCTTTTTCCGGATCCTCCGGGTCGCCCACCACGTGAATCCTTTGAGACTTTAAAAACTGGGCCGGGGCGCTCAAAAACGCGGCCGAGTCGTGGTTGCCGGCCACGATTACGACGTCGCGGCAGGCGGTCTTTTTAAGCTGGACCAAAAAGTCGTAGTAAAGCCTCTGGGCCGCCACCGGTGGGGAGGCGGAGTCGAAGACGTCCCCGGCCAACAATAAGGCCTCAATATTTTCCTCGGCCACCAGCTCCGAGAGCCACTTCAAAAACTTTTCTTGCTCCTCGTGGCGACGGCGGATCCGGTAGATGGTCCGGCCTAGGTGCCAGTCGGAAGCGTGGAGGAGGCGAATGGGGCGACCGCTTAGGCTGAGCTTGTCGCTCTCCTCGCGGTAAACGAGTCGCGGCTGGAAGTCGAAGGGCCCGGCCGGCGGCCCGGCCGGGCTGGCCTGGTTAGCCTGACTGGCCTGGTTTGCTTGGTTGGCATGGTTGGCGGGTTTTTCGGGGCCGTCTTGGTCAAGGCCAAAAAATAAATCCATTGGCGATCCTTCTTTATTCTTACTTTATTCTTAATGGCTTCGCAAAAAGTCCGGAAAATGAAACCTAAGAAAAATAACCTCTTGAAATTATTACCCCGGCGGATAATTCTTGAAAACTATTTAGGGACATATTCGACCTCTTTTTTTTGAAAAAGCCTCTTGAGCAATCCGGCGTCTCGCTGAAGCGTTTTCATTATTCTAGAAACGACAGATGACAATTCCTCTTTTGAACTTGGCGTAGGGGACAGAGCGGTATCGCAGTTAAATAACGTCGTTAAGGCATTCTTAAGGATTCAGATCTGGACAGTGTGGAGGAAGATAAAACATCCGAATCCGTTTTGAATTCGCCATAAAAAATTGATCCACTAACTTGCTATGGCGCGTTTTAAGATTGTC
>JAITIH010000203.1 GCA_031279525.1 Deltaproteobacteria bacterium
CCCCGGGCCTCGACCTCGGAGTAAGGCAGGCCCAGCTCCCTAAGGTACTCGCCTCGGGCCTGCTCGAAGAACCTAAAGTAGTGGCCGTTGTTGACCACGCCCATCAGATCGGTGTCCACGTAAAGGACCCGGTACCAGGTGGTCACCTTAAAGGCGGAGTCCGAGGGGTTGGCTAAGGCGGGCATCTTAGGCGGTCCTTTCCGGGCCAAAGAGCAGCTGGCCCAAAGAAGGCCCATCCTGGACCAAAAGCCCGCTGGCCAGGGCCTCTTTCTCGGAGTAGCCTTGGGCGCCCGACCCGGCCGGGCTAAGGGAGTCGTAAAGGACGAAGGGCACGGGGTCGGCCGCGTGGGTCCTTAAGCTAATGGGGGTGTAATGGTCGCAGGCGGCCAGGAGCCGAAAGCCCCCAAGGCGCGGGAGGCCGGCTAAGATCGGGCCGACGATGAACCGGTCGAAGTTTTCGATGGCCTGGACTTTCGCCCTTAGATCCCCTTGATGCGACATCTCGTCGGGGGCCTCTAGGTGAACCACGGCTAAGTCCCGGGTTTCCAGGGCGGCTAACCCAGCCGCGGCCTTGCCCTGGTAATTGGTGTCAAGTAGCCCCGTGGCCCCAGCCACCCGGATGGGCTCTAGGCCGGCGTAAATGCCTAAGCCCCTTATGATGTCCACGGCCGAGACCGTGGCCCCGGAAAGTCCCCAGCGTTCTTGGTAGGTCTTGATTTTGGGGACTTGGCCCTGGCCCCAGAGCCAAATGGAGTTGGCCGGCGGGAGGCCTTTGGCCACCCTGGCCTGGTTTACCGGGCTTTGAGTCAGGACGGGCCAGGAGAGCTTGACCAGGTCCATGAGGGGGGCGAGTTTAGGGTCCCTTAAAAACCCCTCTATGGATTTGTCCCTAAAGTCGTGGGGCGGGATGGAGGGTAGGTCCGTCGGGGCCTTGGGCCAGACTAAAAGGTTCCGGTAGGAGACCCCTGGGTGCAGGGTCCTTTGGCCTAAGGGCAGTTTTTCGGACAGGGCCGTTAAGAGCTCCCGGGCCTCGGCGCTAGGAAAGTCCCCGGCCGAGTGGCTGCGCATGATCGTCTCCGGGCCCAACTCTAGGGTCACTAGGTTAAGCCGAAAGGCCAGGTCGCCGGGGTTGACCGGGACGTTTAAGGCCGCCGCCTCCAAAGGCCCTCGGCCGGTCAGGACCCCTTTTGGGTAATAGCCCATGAGGGACATGATGGCCACGTCCGAGCCCGGGGCCATGCCCTCGGGAGTGGTGGCCACGCGGCCGACTAGCCCTTCTTTGGCCAGGCGGTCCAAGTTAGGGGTCTGGGCGGCCGCCAAAGGGGTGAGGCCCCCCAACTCCGCTAGTGGGTAGTCGCCCATGCCGTCGCCAATTAGTATGAGATATTTCATTTTTTGCTTTTTGAGGATTTTGGCCAACGTTCAAGAAAAAATAGAACCATTTTTAGGTCTGTTTAGCCAGGCCGTTAAAAAAATATATGGCGAGGAAAGACGCGTCGGGCGGTTTCGCTCGCCAAAAATATCGAAAAAACTAACATTTTTTGCGGCCTGATTCAAGAGATTAAATCAAGGGCCGCCTCCAGGAGCCGAGAGGCGGCCTAAAGGGCCGCGGCCTTAAAGGGCTTTTAGGCGCCTTTAGCCTGGGGGCGATGGGCCTTAGGCCCTAAAACTAGGCTCGTCTTTAACGAGAAGGCCTAAAGCTTTGGGGCTTAGGGGGAAAAGGCCTTGGCGAGGGCGGGCTCGGCTTTTTCGCGGGGGGCCAATATTATATGGATAGGGCCAGGGCCAATCTTAAATGGATAGGAAAGCCAGCTGGCTTTAGAGGGATCGGCCTATGAAGGAGGAGAAAAGACGGCTTCGGCCTAACGCGGCCAAAAATCTCCCCTTAAAGGCTAGTAAAGAACCTTATAAAAACTTTAAATAGCCTTATAACTAATTAAAAAATAGTTAAAGACTTATAAAAAGTATAAATAACTTTTAAAGATCTTCTAAGGCTAATAAAATTGCATTAATTGCCCTTTAAAAAGGGGGCCTAGCTCTGGGCCAAGGCCGTAGGGCAAACTAGCCCGCTAAGAACCCTTGGGGGCCATTAAAGGCTCATAGGGGTTCCCCGGGGAGCCGAGAGGCTTGGGGCGAAAGGCGGCCCCCTAAATTAATGCGACCCTATTAAGGGAGGCGAAGGGCTCTTAGTTAGGAGCCAAAACCTTTTCCAGTTGGGACTCCAAAAGGCGGATCTTGGCTTCGATGCGGGAGTAGTCCTCCACGAGGCTGCGATGGCGTTGGACTAGCTTGTTGTAGAAGTCCTTCTCGCCGGCGCTGGCGTCGGAGGAGGTGGCGGGAGCGGCGACGTTGGCCGTGGGGTTGGTAGTTTTATCTTCAGGCACCGTTTTAACTTTCGGCACAAACCAGTTAAAAAAATTTTATTTCTTTAAGGGGAACGGCCAAGGCCTTAAATTCCCCCAATATTTCGGTCGGGCTGAAAGACAAAAAATTAAATTCCAAAAATGGCCAGAAAAAAATTTTAAGTTCCCGGCCCTAGATGTTGAGAGTCTTTGGCCCAAAACCCCAAGCGGCGCTTATATGGGATTATTGGATAAGACTCAAAATTAAGCATAAGATATTTAAGGTTGTTTGTCAATACTTTTTTACAGAAAATTTAAAGCGCTTTGACAGTGAAGAATTTTTTTAGGTTTTTAAATGATGGGAATTTTTACCGCTTTTTGGCTGGCTATGGGGTGGGTTAAAATATTTAATCAATAGAGGTTTTAGCCGGAAGATGAGTATAGGAAAAATGAAGATTAAGCGATTTTTTTAAGTTTAGCCTAAACCTATACGTATTTATGGGCGCATGCCTATTTAGGGACCTTCAGTTTAGTCATCTTAGCCCCCGACGGGCCAAGGCCCTGGGGCTAGTATTTCCGGGACGCGTCGAGGGCAGGCCGCTCGGCAAGCCCACTGGCAGCCCTCCCCCAAAAGGCATTTTTGGCGATTTATGGCCGGGGGGCCAAACTTTTGGCGGCTTATGGCCCGGGCCGGGCAAGCTTTGGCGCAGCGGCCGCAGCCTAGGCAGCCAGCCTGGCAGATTTCGGCCATGACTTTGAGCTTGGCCAGCCCCCGGCAAGGAATGACCACCCTGGCCGATCTAGGGATCAGGGCCATGAGCCCGTTGGGGCAGGCGGCCACGCACCGTCCGCAGCCCAGGCAGGCGGCCGGGTCTACTTGGGGGGCCTGGCCCGGGCCCAAGGCCAAGGCCTGGGTGGGGCAGGCTAGGGCGCAATCCCCAAACCCCAAGCAGGCCTCCCGACAGGCGAAGGCGGCCCCGGGCAAGCGGCAGGAGCGAGGCTCCGGGCTAAGGCCTAGGACGGCTAGTTGGCCTTTTTCTCGGCGGCACAGACGGGCGGCCATGAAAGGGCGGTCTGGGCTTAGGCTCTCGGAAGTCGGCTGGCCTGGGGTTGGCTGGCCTGGGGAAGCCGGTTGGCCGGAGGTCAGGCCGCCCGGGGGCGGCTGGCCGGAAGGAGGTAGGTCGGGGGTCGGCCGACCGGAAGATAGCTGGTCGGGGACCCTCTGGTCAGGCCCATGTTCGTCGGATTTTAGACCGTCCGTAGGCGGTTGGTCGGAAGCCAGCTGGTCTGGATTCGGCTGCTCGGAAGCCAGCTGGTCTGGATTCGGCTGGTCGGAAGCCAGCTGGTCAGGGTTCGGCTGGTCGGAAGCCAGCTGGTCTGGGTTCGGCTGGTCGGAGGCCAGCTGGTCTGGGTTCGGCTGGTCGGCGGTCCACTGGTTAGGCCTAAGCTGGTTAGGCCTCAGGTCGTTCGTGGGTGAGGGGCCGTAAGCCAGCTGGTCGTCAGTCGGCTGGTCGTAAGTCAGGCCATTGGAAGCCAGCTGGTCGGAAGTTAAGCAGTTGGAAGCCAGCTGGTCGGAAGTTAAGCCGTTGGAAGCCAGCTGGTCGGAAGTTAAGCCATGGGAAGCCAGCTGGTCGGAAGTTAAGCCATTGGAAGCCAGTTGGTCGTAAGTTAAGCCATGGGAAGCCAGCTGGTCGTAAGTTAAGCCATTGGAAGCCAGTTGGTCGTAAGTTAAGCCATTGGAAGCCAGTTGGTCGTAAGTTAAGCCATTGGAAGCCAGTTGGTCGGAAGTTAAGCCGTTGGAAGCCAGTTGGTAGGAATTCGGCTCGTTAGACGACGGACGGTTTTTAGGCGGCTGGTCGGCGGCTAGCCAGCCTTCAAGGCCCCACAGGATAAGGCCGCCTAAAAATCCCCAGAGCCCGCCCACTAAGGGCCAGGCCCCTAAAAGGGCCGCCAAGGCCAGCCGTCGGGGGCTTTTGGGTTTGTCCGGGCCTAAGAAGAGAGCGACGAAGCTAAAGGGGAGAAATCGAATGGCCTCGGCCTGGCCTAGCCAGAAGGCGGCGGCGAGGAAGGCCAGAAAAATTAGGAAGGAAGGCTTGGAGGCCCGGCCGGCGAGACGGAGTCCCAAGGCCCCGGGCAGTAAGCCTAAGTAGGTCCAGGCCGGCGGCGGTGGGCCTAGGAAAGCCAGCCCCAGTAAGGCCCCTAAAAGGCCGGGCCGCCTAATTAAGCCGGGCCAGAGGGCGATTAGCCCCCCGCCGAGGCCGGCGGCCGCGGCCAGGATGGGCTCGCCTGGCCCCAATAAGGCCAGGCTGGCCAAGGCCCCGGCCCAGGGGTCGAGGTCCCGCCAAGGGGCGGGTTCTAGGGCCAGCTTTTGGGCGAGCCAGAAAACGGCTCCGGCCAGACCCAAGGCCAATAAGGGCCAAAGGCCCGGCCGGCCGTAAAAGTAGGCCAAGGCCAAAGGCGAGAGAACGAAAACGGTCTCTAGGTTATAGCCCCGAAACGTGGCCAGGGGCCGGGCGTAGGGCCCCGGCGCCAGGGACAGGCCTTGGCCCATTAGGCCACCCCCGAGGAGAAAAACCTTAATGGCCGGCGGGCCGGGCAGGCTAAGGCGCACTGGCCGCAGTCCGGGCAGCCGGCCAAAAGCCTTTTGGCGATTGGGCCAAGCTTAGGCCAGGCCCTTAAGGGTTCCTTGGCCAAAGCGAAGATAGGAAGACTTAAAGGGCAGGCCTGGGCGCAGGCCTGACAGCCGCGGCAGGGCCCGGGCCCCGGGCTCAAGTCTCGGGCCCGGACCAGGCGAATGGCGTAAGTCTCCGGGCCTAAGCCCTCGCTTAAGCGGGCCGTGGGTCGGCCCAAACCCCGCCCGCCTAAGGACACCGCGTCCCCGGGCCGAGGTTCAAGGCTAACCGCCCTAAGGACGTCTAGGGGCCTTAAGCCCAAAGGGGCCAGGTAGTTTTGGCCCTGGACGGCCAAGGGCCACAGGCGCGGTGGCCGGCCGCCGCGGGCGATTAGGCCTAAAAGGTAAATCGTGCGGCTGTCGAAAAACCCCCGACCGCCCTGGTCGTAGCCTAAGCCTAAACGGCGCTTAAGAAACGGCCCTAAGGTCTCGGGGTAAGGCTGGTCGACGACCTTTAAGGCCCAGCCCTCGGGCGGGCTCAAGCCGGGCGGGCCGGCCAAGGCTCTAGGGCGGTCCGGGCAAAGGCGGGCCACGAGTTCCAGCCCTTGGGTCATGACCGACGGCCACTCGGCCCAAAGGGCCCGGGCTAGGGTTAGGTCGAAGTCGGGTTCCAAGGCCGAGGCCACCACCGTCTCCCCGGGCCGGGGCGGGGGCGGGAGGCTGACCCCAAGGCTAAGGGCCGCCTGGGCCAAGGCCGCCCCGGATAGCCCCTTAAGGTCCAGGGCCGGGGCCGGGGCCGGGCTTCCTCGGCCAGGGCCTTTCTTTAAGGTTAAAAATAAGGCCCCTAGGCTGGCCACGACTCCGTCGGCCGGGGCCCTTAGGGCCCCCATTAAGGGGTTGGGGCTTAGGGCGATCGGCTGGCCGGCGGCGATAGGCCGGCCGACCTTCAACCCCGGGGCCAGGGCGCGGCCTGACAGGGGGAGATGGTATTCCAAAGGCTCTGGCCAGGCTTTAAGGACCTCCGCGGCCACGGCGCCTAAGGCCTTTTAGGCGGGCCCGCCGCTAAGGGGCGGGGGCGGGAGACTGGCCGCC
>JAITIH010000322.1 GCA_031279525.1 Deltaproteobacteria bacterium
AGAGGAACCGGATGGGCCTAAAATGGCGGCCCGCCCAAAAAAGCGGGCCAGAGGAACCGGATGGGCCTAAAATGGCGGCCCATCCAAAAAAGCGGGCCAGAAGAACCGGATGGGCCTAAAAAGGCGACTCATCCAAAAAAGCGGGCCAGAGGAAACTGGATGGGCCTAAAAGGCGGCCCGCCCAAAAAAGCGGGACAGAGGAACCGGATGGGCCTAAAAAGGCGACTCATCCAAAAAAGCGGGCCAGAGGATCCGGATGGGCCTAAAAAGGCGACTCATCCAAAAAAGCGGGCCAGAGGAACCGGATGGGCCTAAAAGGCGGCCCATCCAAACCAGGGGGAGTTTCGGCCAGGGGCCATAAGTTTATTATTTGGCTTTTACGAGGACAGACTTATTGGTTTGGGCCTTTTTGGCCGAAGCTTTGGCTTTGGAGCCCCTGCGGGAGCTTTTGCTTTTTCGGTAGGCCTTGGATTTGACTTTCTTGGCCGAGCCGCCGTAGATGTTGGCCGGCTTAGGCAGGTTGTCCCCCAGCTCGGCTAAGGCCAGCTTGACGGCCCCGTTGGTGGCCTGGGTTTTAATCTCGTCGGACAGGGGGGTGGCTTTGGGGTCGTCCAAGAACCGACGGCCCCCCACGAAGTAAGGGGCGTTTTCCGGGTCGAAGGCCGCGGCCTCGGTCACGCCCCGGTGCCGCTTGGAGGCCAGGACGAAGTTGCCGTTGCCTGCGTAGACGCCCACGGTGTAGCTCGCCTCTTTCGGCGACCGGTAGACTAGAACGTCCCCGGGCCTAAGCTCGTCCCGGGCCACGGCCTGGCCGGCGGCCACCTGGGCGGAGGCTTGGGCCGGCAAGCGGATGCCCTCTTGCGCGAATAGCCACATGACCAGCCCCGCGTCGTCGAACCCGGTCATGGGGTTTTTGCCGGCTTCCTGGTAGGGGCGCCCGGTCTGGCTGTAGGCGTTGGCTAAGATTCGGTTGGTGACCCCCTGACCCATCCTTAAGTACCTGGTGGAGCGCGGGGCCGTGTCGTAGTCTAAGGCCGCCAACTTGTCCGCGTCGCTCACGGCCGCGCGCCTAGGCAGACGGCCGTACTTGGCTAGGAAGTCGGCTCCGGCCGACCCGGTGGTCAAGCGGCCGGTCAGGCCCTTGGTGACGGTGGTAAAATCGATGAGCTCCCGGTCCTCGCTAAGGAGGGCCGTTTTCTCGCCTTCGCTCAAGTCGGCGGCGAGGTCTTTCTCAGGGCTAGAGCCCTGGCTGGGCCCATTGGCTTGGTCGCTGGCGTTCTTTTTGTCGTTGGCTGAGTCGGGGCGAAGAGAAGCGGGGCTTTTGGCGGCGAAGGATTTGGCGCTGGCCTTTCGCGTGGGGGTCGCTTGGGTTTTGGCCGTCGAGCTCTTCTTGGCCGCGGCCGTTTTGGCCGCTTTGGCCGTTTTTTTCTTAGCCGCGGATTTCTTGGTCGCGGTTTTTTTGGCTATGGCCTTTTTAGCGGTGGCCTTAGGGACGGGCTTGGTCTGGGCGGCGAAAAGGGAGCCATCAAAAATACCGATGGCCAAGATCGTCAACGAGCAGAGCAGCGTAAGGCTTAACCTGGCCAGGGAGCTTGATAGGGCCCGGTTCTTGGCCTTTCGTTGGAGCATGTCTACCTCCTTATTAGGGAGACCTAAAGGGAAATCGCGATTCAAGCTCAAGCGAAAGAGGCGGAAACGGAAAAAGGCGAAAATGGAAAAAAGAGCGGACCGAGCAATTATATCGCTTTTGAGAGAAAATTCAAGGAAAAACTTTAGCTTTTTTGGCCAGAGATTTAGCTTTGGCGGCCTGGCCCTTCTCTGACCACGGCAAAGTTTAGGCCATAGTTTATTTTAGTTTTTAATAATAACGCCTAACAAATTTTATAATTTTAATTTACGCTATATTATATTATCTAATAATATTTTTATTATTAATTTTTAATTGTAGCCTATCAGTGATAACGGTTTTAATGATAAAATTTTAATATTAATAGCAAAACAATAAAGACTCTAAAATCAATAAAATTATGAAATTTGGTTAATTTTCAAATCCAATTGGGACTGGGCTCCGCCCCATGGCCTGGCCCCTAGGGGCCAAGCCGGGGTATGGCCAGGTGGGTTGGCCTTTAGGCGTTTGGCCTTTGGGGGTTTGACGCCTAGGGCGTTTAACCCCTGGGCGTTTACCCCTGGAGGTTTGTCTGGAGGCATAGCCTCTGGAGGTTTGTCCCTGGAGGCATAGCCTCTGGGGGTTTGTCCCTGGAGGCATAGCCCAGGGGGTTTAGCCCTGGGGGCATGGCCCCCCTAGGGTTTGACCCTTGGTCTTGGTGGTTTGGCCCTAGGTGGGTTAGTCTCTGTGGGTTTGACCCTTGGAGGCTTGGCTCCTGGGGCTTGGCCAGGGGAGGCTTAGGCGCTCCGGCTTGGCCTTCCAACAAGCCTGTCCTGGGCTTGCCCCTTTGTTTGGCCGGGCCTTATTGGGTCAAAGTTTGGCTTTAGGCCCCGATTTGGCCCTAAGGTTGGCCTATGTGGCTTTCCGCCGCGGTCGCCCCTTTTGGCTGGCTTTTTTAGGGCCTTGTCGGCGGCCTGGCCCGCGGCGTCGCCCTTTTGGCTTTTTTGGGCGGGAAACCTATTTTAAGGCGCGCCCTATTAAAAGCTTAAGGTTAGGGGCCATGGGCCCTAGGCGGCGAGAAATTTAGTTGGGGGGACCGTAACGTAATTTGACGGCTCCGCGAAAACCCCTTGTTTTAGGGAATCGCTTGAAAGATATTTAGTAATTTCGAGATGTTATTTTTCAGGTTTTCAATTACTTTGGCTTTTCGCGACCCCATCTAATTTAAGGGAAATGATTTTTTATAAGCTTAATTGCCTAAAGATCATAATCTATCGGGGTTTCCCAATCCCCGCCAGCCATTCCTTAAGATGACTTCCGGGGTTCCTCTTGACTTTTTAAAAAAAAAAGACCATCTTTTAGTATATACGCTCTTATTGGCCCAGAAAAAAAGCTGCTCAGCCAAGCATATTTATAATAATTTTAGTTTTACTAGAATTTTTTGAATTGTTTATTATTATTATTTTTCTTACCAATTGATTAGATTAAGATTGTTTCTGAATCTAAGCGTTTAAATTTTTCTGTACTATAACGCAATCTTAAAATTTATTCTGAATTGTCTTGCTATGGAGTCTTCGGCCTGGGAATTTCCCGGTCGCCCTCGCGTTGGCCGGCCCTAGCCTTTTTTGGGGGGCTTAGGCCTTTTCGCGCGAGCCCGTTTCCGACGCCCTTAGCTTTTTATGGCCAAAAAGGGGCCTTACGGCCCCCTTAACCGCTCGGCCTCCCGCCCGGGGAGCTTTGGCGTACCGCCTTAGTTTTCTTTAGTTTTTTCGTTTGTGGCCTTTTTCGCGCCCTGGCCGGCCTTGGCCGCCTGGTCGCTAAAGGCCTAAAGGTCCGCGGGGCCCGCCTCGCGGCCAACGCCAAAGATTCGCGATAACCTCGCGAAAGCTTCGCTAAAGGCTCGCCGGTTTGGGGCGCGCTTAAAAGCGCCCGCTCCGCGCCTAACCAAAGCCGGCTATCTTCGTTAACCGGATCCGGTAGGGAAAAAAATTATGGGCCGCTTGAGACCAGTCATTAAGACCATAGATGAAAATTGCGTCAATTGCCACCGTTGCATCGCCGCCTGCCCAGTTAAATTCGCCAATGACGCCACCGACGGCAAGGTCGTCCGGGTGGTGGACGATTTGTGCATCGGCTGCGGCCACTGCGTTTACGCTTGCCAGCATGGAGCTAGGGTCGGCGTCGACGATTTCTCCGTTTTCATGAGGGATCTTTCCAACTCCGTCAAAATGATCGCCATCGTGGCCCCGGCCGTGGCCTCCACTTTCCCGGACCAGTACCTTAACTTCAACGGTTGGCTCAGATCCTTGGGGATCGAGGCGATCTTCGACGTCAGCTTCGGGGCCGAGTTGACCATCAAAAGCTATTACGAGTACATCAAACGGGAAATGCCCGTGACCGTCTTGGCCCAGCCCTGCCCGGCCATCGTGACCTACTGCGAGGTGTATCAGCCCGAGTTGCTGAAGCACCTGGCCCCTTGCGACAGCCCCATGCTCCACAGCATGAAGATGATCCGGCGCTTCTTCCCCCAATACCGGGCCCATCAGATCGCGGTCATGTCGCCCTGCTTCGCCAAAAGGAGGGAGTTCGACGAGACGGGCCATGGGGACTACAACGTCACCTTCACGAGCCTTTTGGATTACGTCAAGCGAGAGAGCATCGACCTGACCGCGTATCCCAAAGTCCCCTACGAGGGGGCCTTGGCCGAGCGGGCCGTCCTCTTCCCCACTCCTGGCGGCCTCATGAAGACCTTAGAGCGTTACAACTCCAACGCCACAAACTTCACCCGCAAGATCGAGGGGCCGGAGCTCGTTTACAATTATTTGGAGTCTTTGGGCCAGTCCATTCAGTCTGGCGTGGCCCCCCTTCTCATCGACGCCTTAAACTGCGAGTGCGGCTGCGCGGGCGGGACCGGGGTCCCGGGCATCCACGAGCGCACCTTCGACGAGCTGGAGTTTAAGGTCAAGCAAAGGGACCAGAAGCTAAGGCAGTACTTTGCGAGTAAAACGAAAAAGTCTTTGTTTAAGCGCAAGGCCAAGGAGACCGGCATTAACGAGATCGTGGCCAGCTACTGGAGTCCAGGCCTTTACGATCGGACCTACGTGGACCATTCCATCAACTATAGGGAGGTCAAAGTCTCGCCTTTGGAGAGGACCGAGATTATCCACCGTATGGGCAAGGACAATGACGAGGACTTCTTCAACTGCTCCGGCTGTGGGTACAACTCCTGCGAGAAGATGATCTCCGCCATTCACATGAAGGTCAACACCCCGGACAACTGCCAGCACTACTTGTTGAAGCGCTTAAGCCACGGCCGGGACAACGTGGAAAAGATCAACGACATTTCTCACTTAAACCACCAGTCGGTGGTCGAGGCCGAGGAGACCATTTCCCGGATGTCCCAGGCTATGGTCGAGATCGACGGCTTGACCAACAAGATCGTCTCCATCTTAAAGTCCATTGAGGACATCTCTTTCCAGACCAACATCTTGGCCTTAAACGCGGCCGTGGAGGCGGCCAGGGCCGGGGAGTACGGGGCCGGTTTCGCCGTGGTGGCCGACGAGGTGCGGAACCTCGCGGTCAAGAGCGCGAACTCGGTCTTGGACACTAGAAAGATGATCGAGGTGACCCTCCAGAACGTCAAGAAAGGCGTGGCCAACTCCAAGGACGTTCAGGAGAAGTTCGTCCAGATTCAGGCCAACTCCTCTACCATCATGGAGATCGTCCAGGCCATCACCACAGATATGAAGTAGCCGAAATTCCTAACGCCCTAAAGGCCCGGCCTAACGGCTTTTTTGGCTTTTTAGAGTTGTGGCTAGCCCTTTTGGAGGGGCGGAGCCAGCTTTAGCGGCTAAGGGGCTACGCCCTCTTGGCGGCAGGCGGCTTAATTTAGGCGACGGAGCTTAACGCAGGCGGGGCCAATGGCCCCGCCTTAAATATTTTTAGCCGCCCCGCCCAGAGGCTTCTCTCGCCCCTTAACCGGGGAAAGCCCTGTATGGCCGGGAATAGGCGGGATAGCCAGGGATAGGCGAGATAGCCGGGAAAAGCCAGGGAAAGCCAGAGGAAAGCCAGGGATAGGCGAGATAGCCGGGA
>JAITIH010000002.1 GCA_031279525.1 Deltaproteobacteria bacterium
TGGTCTCCGGCCCCTTGGTCTCCGGCCCCTTGGTCTCCGGTCCCTTGGTCTCCGGCCCCTTGGTCTCCGGCCCCTTGGTTTCCGGCCCCTTGGTTTCCGGTCCCTTGGTTTCCGGTCCCTTGGTCTCCCATCTTTAGATCGCCGATCCCTGGTCTCCCGCCTTTGGTCTCTCGTCCAAAAGCCCTCGGAAAAGGATTTCAAAATGGCTCGTAAAAAACCCCCAGAAAGGGGGTTTTGGGGGCGCGATTTTAGGCGAGATCTGAGAGATCCCAAGCCGGTTCGTGCGCTGTGCGCGAGAGCGACTTGGTTCGTTGATTACCTTTATGGCGAAAGACGGCTGGAGGGCCTAGGTAAGAGTTAGGAGTTTTTTACCGCGGCCAGCGCGAACGGTTAAGGCAGGGCGCGTTAAAATCTCGCTATTGGGACCGGCGGCCAATTGGCGGAATGGCCCGGATCTGGCTCCGAATAACGCTCTGGCTAATTGGATCGTTTATCGCTAGAAAAATGATCAATAATTTGATACATGATGGTAATAGACAAAATTACAACTAATAGTAGGCTAGAAAAATCGCTGATAATACCAGACTCTAGAAAACTTGATTAGTCAAAAAATTGGCAAAACGCTTACTATTAGTGAGGAAGAATCTTTAGAGGGGTAAAATATGAACTAACGATGCTTAGCATACGGGGATTCTCTGACAGGCAAAGGAGGATGTTTTAAACTACCTACGGGCATTTTCAGGGTTATTTAGTCATAATAATGACTTCCAATTTTTGGCCCTCCCAAGATTTGGACATATTTGGAACATTTTCAGCGGTCGTGCGATTCGAACGACCTATTTAAAATTATACAAAAAAAATTCTAACTTGGCAAGGAGATAATTTATAATGCCTGGGAAAACGGATTTGTTTAGGATTATCAGGCCTTTTGGTCGGCAGTCGCGTTAACGTCATTAAAAAAAAGCCGAAGGCCACGATTGGCAAAACTAAAATAGGTTAGATTGCTGGGGCCTTTGGCGTTTTGATTTTAAAAAAATGATTAAATTGGGGGGTGGTCCGGAGTTTTCGATAATTTTCAAGCCATTTAATCTAGAGTCGCGAAGGCCGCGGCTCTAAGGCCCCACGAGCGCGAGTCGACGACTCGCCAAGGGGCCAGATCTTGGGGGCTCCAGGCGGCGAGGCTCTTGGCGGCTTGCTCCCAGATGGCCAGGGCCTCGGGGGCGGCCAGGCCTACGGAGGCCACTTTTAGGAGGAATTGGATGGGTAGGGCGATTTCGGCGTAGGGCGGGGCTAACAAGATGAGGTCAAAGGGCCCGTGGGGCGCAAGGAGCGAAAAGTCTTTTAATTGCGAGGCCTTAAGGATCTTAACCTGGTTTACGGCCCTAGGGCCTAAGCGGGTCACGTTGCTCTTTAAGGCCATTAGAGCTTTAGGCGAGCGGTCGGCTAGGACCAGGCTGGCCGCCCCCCGGCTTAGGGCCTCCAAGGCCAGGGCCCCGGAGCCGGCCATGGGGTCTAAGACCCGGGCCCCCTCGATCTTGGCGCCGGCCATGGACATGATGGCCCCTCGGACCAAACTGGCCGTGGGCCGGGTCGGCCCGGCCGGGACTTTGAGGGTGAACCCCTTGTAATCTCCGGCTATTATGCGGATCATCGGCGGCCCCACAGGGCCGGGTTGGCCCCAAGGCCAATCATCTCCGAGGCGGCTAAATCCACGGCTTGGGGCCGGCAGGGGGCTTGGGCCTCCAAGGCCACGGTGGCCCCGCCCCGGCTTAGCAAGAGGTCGTTGGGGAGTATGGCCTCGGCTTTAACCCTGCGGCCATTGACCTTAAAGGCGGACAGGTCGCAGTTGCCGACCGTCTTTAGCGATTTAGCCACCTTGGCCCAAAAAAGCGGGGCCGACTTTTTGGGATCGGGGAAAATCTCCTCGATGGGCAAGTCGGCCCCGTCGGATAGGCGGTAGTTATGAAAGGAGTAGCGGGCCGAGCCTTTAAGGCGCGAGCCTTGGCGGTAGTTGCCGTTGAGCCTCTCCACCCGGAAGGCCGAAAGGTACCCGGGCCCGCTCTGGTGTAGGTGGTGCTTGATTTCCAGGCCAACCGGCAGACACTCCCCGCCGCAACCGAAAAAGTCGGCGCAGGCCAATGACGCGGCCCATTTTAGGGCTTGGTCGAATCGGGCGGACATCTCGGCGGCTAGCCGGAGGTCCAAGGGAGCGCTGCCAGTGTTGGTCGGGTGCTTGATCACAAGATAGATCAGGTCGCTCGGGCAAGTCGGGGACACCAGTTGGTGTTCTAAGACTCGCTCGTGAACGTTGGCGGGTGGGTCCGACGACGGGCGACCGTCGTCCAGACATATGTCGTTCTCGCATACCCCGGGCCAGCCGCCCAAAAAGGCGGACTCGACGCGACCCAAGGCCTGGCCGCAGAGTAGAGCCAGGCCGATTCCGAGGCCAATGACTAACTTAGGCATGGCCGGTATACCTCCCTGGCCACGAAACGGCCTTAACGAGCGGGGCGATCAGGTCTTGATGAGGCCTTTTTTTTGGGCGTCCTCGATGGTTAGGCCAAGGGCCTCGATGATCTTCCGGATGGATTCCGGACGAATGTTGTGTCCCTGTTCCAGGGAGCGGATGACGTTGGGCGAAACATCGGCCATCTTGGCCAGGCCGATGGTGCTCAAAAGCTGGTTTTCCCTGGCTTTTTGGAAGGCCTCTCCGTTTATTTTCATAAAGTCACTCACATGGTTCCCAGAGGGGGATAGAAGGTGAAACGGAGCCGGGCGGGGCCGACTTTAAGGGAGTGGGACTGACAAGGCCCGTCCCACCAAGGCCGCGAGACGTGGCCCAACCGGGGCCCGCCTGGCTAAGAGCTCCCGGCCGGCGAGGCCGGCCAGGGCCGAGCTCCCCTGGGTCAGCCATTCGGCCAAGGCCCCGGGGAGCTCTGAGGGGGTCGCCCGCCGGGCCGCGCCGGCGGCCACGAGCTCTTGGCAGTCCCCCTCGAAACTGGACATGTGGGGCCCAAACAAGATAGGGACCCCAAAAGCGGCCGGCTCCAAGGGGTTGTGCCCCTGACCGGCGTAAAAACCGCCGCCCACGATGGCCAAATCGGCCAAGGCGTAAAGTTTGGCTAAGGCTCCATAGGCGTCGACGACGACGACGTCAGGCTCGGTTGGCCAATCGAAATCTGGTCGGGCTGAGAGCAAGCGGAAGGAGAGCGGCATTTCGCTCAGAAAAGAGGTTATCTGGGTCAACCGGCCCAGGTGGCGGGGGGCCAGGATCAGATGGGGCTTTTCGGCTTGGGTTAGCCACGATTGGACTATCAAAAGCTCTTCGCGGTCCTCGGTGGAGCCGGCGACGACGATTTGTCGTCCTAACGGACGTTCGGTCTTTTTTTGCGCGAGCTTAGCCACTTCGATTAATGAGTCGAACTTGGGATTGCCAATGACCAGGGTTGCTTCCTCCCTCGCGCCCAGGTCCAAGTACCTCCGTCGGTCCGAGTCGCCAATGACGGCCAAAAGGGTCATTTTGGCCAGAAGGGGTTGGAACAAGGAACGGACGCGCCAATAACGGTTAAAAGATCTTTGGCTCATTCGCCCGGCTAAGACCATAACGGGTAGGCCCCGTTTTTGGGCTTGGCGGATTAACTCCGGCCAAAGCTCGGTTTCCACGATGGCTAAGGCCCTAGGGCCCACCCGATCTAAGGCCCGGCCAGGGGCCCCCCAGACGTCCAAGGGCGGGGCCATGACCTGAAGGCCTTTGATCTGGCTAGCCAAGCTTTGGGCTCTCGCCAAACCCGCCGGCGTGCCAACCGACAGGACAAACCTACTTGATAAGACATTATCCAACATTGCCCTAACACTAGTCAAGGCGCTTTGGGCCTCGCCCACCGAAGCCGCGTGCAGCCAGAGGGGTTTTTGGCCCCCGGCTAAGGGGAAGCCGAGGCGGTCGGCCCACCTGGTCCCGAACCGGCCCTTAAGGGTCGGCCAAAAAAGGGCCAGGGGGGCGGCCGCGGCGCCTATGGCCCGGTATGCGATGGAGGTTAAAAAAGATCCCAATAAACGCCTCTAGTGAATCCATTTGGAGGTGAAGACCTTTTCTCCAGCCCCCTCGCCCACCTCGTTGGCGGGGTCGGGGTAAAAGCTTTGGTTGATTAACAGGGGCGGGAAGCCGGCCCGGCGCGTGGTTTCGGCCACGTACTCCCGCATGAAGGGGAAAATGACCTGAGGAAAGACTTGGGTCAAAAAGGGCTCCCGCTCGACCTCGCCCACCGGGGCGGACAGGGCGAAAAGGGCCTCGAACTCCACTTCCAGACTAAAGGGCATCTCGTAGGCCGCCTGGGTCTTAAAGCTCTGGACGAAATGGGCCTGCCCGCCGTCGGCCGAAAACTCGCCTGAGTTGCGCAAGGTCACCCCCATGGCTATGAGCTCGCCCGGGGCCGGGGGGTGGTAGCCGGGATTGGTGGTAAAGACGCTTTTTATAAGCCGCAACTTATTTAACTCGAAATTGATCCGGCTGGGCATGGCAAAAATCTCCTTGGCGGGCCCTTTGAAGGGCCTTAGCCGGCGTCCTGGGCCGGGGCTCCCGGCTCGATCACGCTGGCCTCCAGGTGCAGCGACTCCTCGGCTTTGATGGAGATGGGCCTTTTGAGCCTTTTTTCCAGGTCCTCCAGGGCCGTTCGGCCCTCGTCCAGGATTAGGTCCCGGATGTAAGGGTGGACCTTTAAGGTCAAAGGTTGGCCGGGATAGTCCCGGGCGGCCATCTCCATCTCTCGGAAGGCTTGGTGGAAGACCGAGACTCGCGAGAGGAGATAGCCTTGGCCTTGGCAGTAGAAGCAGGGTTCCCTAAGGAGTCGATCGATGTTTTCCCGAGTCCTTTTTCGGGTCATCTCAATTAGGCCCAGCTCGCTCATAGGCAGGATCTTGGTCTTGCCCTTGTCCCGCCGCAAAGACTCCTTTAAGGCGGCGAAGACCCGCTCGCGATTGACTTCCTTTTTCATGTCGATGAAGTCGATGACTATAAGGCCTCCGATGTTCCGGAGGCGCAGCTGGTAGGCGATCTCTCGAACCGCCTCCAGGTTGGTTTTTAAGGTGGTCTCCTCGAAGCTGTGGCGGCCCACGAAGCGGCCAGTGTTGACGTCGATGACGGTTAAGGCCTCGGTCGAGTCGATGACCACGTAGCCGCCGCTTTTGAGCCAGACCTTGCGATTTAAGGCCCGGGCTAAATCCGTCTCCACGTCGTAGGCGCTAAAGAGGGGCTCGCTCCCCTCGTAGAGGGACAGGACCTGGACCTGGGCCGGGGCGAAGGCCTCCAAAAACTTTTTGGCCTTGGCGTACTGGTCGGGGTCGTCCAAGACCAGCCTTTCCACCTGGTCGGTGAAGATGTCCCGGACCGCCTTTAGGGTCGCGTCCAGCTCTAAGTGGATCAAGGCCGGGGCGTGGGCCCTTTCGGCCTCGGTCCGGATCTTCCGCCATAGTTGCATAAGGAAGTTGGCCTCGGCCTGGATCTCGTAGTCGGTGGCCCCCTCGGCCGCGGTCCGGGCGATGAAGCCGTGGTCGCCCCGGATGGAGTCTAAAATGTCCTTTAGCCTTTTGCGCTCGTTTTCGTCCTCAATGCGCCGACTGACCCCCAAGTGGGAAATCATGGACATGAAGACCAGCCGCCGGCCGGGCAAAGATATCTGGGTGGTGACTCTTGAGCCCTTCTGGCCCATGGGCTCTTTGGAGACCTGCACCAAGATTTCCTGGCCCTCGGACAAAATCGACTCGATGGGGGGCTTGGGCGGCTCCGGATCGGCCGCCTTTAAGGTCTCGTCCAGGTCCTCTAAGGGCTTTTCCTCGTCGGGGCCTAAAGGGTCGTCCTCCTCGCTTTCGGCCTGATCCATGTGGCGGGTGAACTCCCTTTCCCCGGAGTCGAGGTCGTCCACGTACAAAAAGGCGGCCTTCTCTAGGCCAATGTCCACGAAGGCGGCCTGAAGGCCCGGCAGGATCCGGACGACCCGGCCTTTATAGACGTTGCCCAACAAGCCCGCGCCCCGCTCGCCCCGCTCAAGCTGAAACTCGACTAAGGTCCCGTTTTCCAACAAGGCCACCCGAGTTTCGTAGGGCCGAAAGGTAATTAGCAGGTCCGCGGTCATGAATAGATGGCTCCATAATGGGCCCAAGCGGCTTTAGCTCCTAAAGGCCAGGAGGCTTTAAGCCAAGTTGGTGGCCAGTTTTCTAATGGTTAAGGTCGCCGCCTCGGTGAGGCCGTAAAGGGCCTGGACGGCGGCCAGGGGTTTGGGGGAACCGCTCTCCCCTAGCTTTAAGGCCAGGAGGAGCCGGCGGGGGGTCGGGGCCGAAATGGACTCGACGAAAGAGGCCAGGGAGTACTCCCGGAGCCTACCCTTATTATCAGTATATCTCAATAAGGCCGCGGGGTGAAGGGGTTTTCCAATAAAGAGATCCGTATCGGACACAATCTGGTAGGAAATGGACGCCACCTTTGGCTTTGGGCCGCCTGGGGGAAGAATTCGAGCCCTTTTGACGGCCAGGCCCTCGGGCAGGCGCAAGCGGCCCTGGGCCGCCGCTGGGGCCAAATATTCCTCTAAAGTCGCGACCATGATCTCCTGGTCGCTCTCTAGGCCTAAGGGCAGGGCCGTTAAAAACGACAGACGCGGCTGGGGATGGAACCCTTGGCTGTAGGCCACCTTTAGGTTGGCCCGGCGAAAGGCCCTTTTAAAGACCTCGACCATTTCCAGGTGCCCCAACAGGGACATGGGCCCGGTTTTTTGGTACTCAAAGAGGATCCGGCAGCCTACTTCCGCCTGGGCTGGCCTTTGGGGCCCGCTTTTGGCCGGCCGGCCGGTCGCCTTCGGGCCGCCCCTATCCCCAATAGGCTCCCTAAGGCCCCCCGAAAGGCCGACCGGGCCGTCGATCGGGCCGTGGCCTTGGCCGCCGTCTGGGTGGCCTTTAAGATCTCCTCGCTTAAGGGCCCCGAGCTCTTGGGGTTGGCCCGGGTCGCCCGGGCCACTAAGGCCCTCGGGAGGGCCCGGAGAAACTTTATGGCTATCGTTGGGAGAAATCCCTTGCCGAATAGGCCGCTCATGACTCGCCTCCTGGCCAAGGGTCCCGGGCTCGGCCGCTTGAGGCCGCGGGCTTAGGTCTTGGCTTTGGTCCTTCGGCCCGGTCGCCCTAGGC
>JAITIH010000030.1 GCA_031279525.1 Deltaproteobacteria bacterium
CGAACCACTAAAGAGGGGCCGTTGGCCGCGTCTCCGGCGGCGTACAGGCCCGGGGCCAGCCGGCCCTGGCCGTCGGGCTTAATGGACTGAGCCCCGGACAGGCTGCCCGGCTCAGGACCGGTGAAACCCATAGCCAAAAGGACGAGATCGGCCTCCTTGACGAACTCCGTGCCTGGAATGGGCCGCGGCGCGGGCGGGCCGCCGTCGCGGGCCACCCACTCCACCTCGACGGCCCTAAGCCCGCCTAAGCGGCCCGGCGAGTGGGGGCTGGGCGTAAACTCCAAGGTATTGACCAACCAGCGCCGGAAACCCCCCTCCTCATGGCTGGAGGAGGTCCTTAGGACCCTTGGCCACTGGGGCCAGGGGTTGTCGGGAGACCGGTCCTCCGGGGGTTTAGGCATAATCTCGAACTGGGAGACCTCGACCGCCCCCTGCCGCCAGGCCGTGCCCACGCAGTCGCTGCCGGTGTCCCCGCCGCCGATGACTACCACCTTGCGGCCAAAGGCGTTAAGATCCGGAGGCAAGGCGGCGTCTTCCCCACCGTTGACCCGGTTCTGGGCCGCGAGGTAATCGGTCGCGAAATGAACGCCGATAAGCTCACGGCCGGGAATGGCCAGATCCCTTTTGCGGCGAGCCCCGATGGCCAGGACCAGAACCTGGTGCCGCCGCCACAATAGCCGCTCGGAGACGTCCAAGCCGGCCTCCACCCCGCAAAGGAAGGTCACCCCCTCGGCCATCATGAGCTCAAGCCGGCGGTCGATGACCTCTTTTTCCAGCTTAAAGTCCGGGATCCCGTACCTTAAAAAACCGCCGGCTTTAGCGTCTTTTTCGTAAACCGTCGCCTGGGCCCCGGCCCGGGCCAGGCCATGGGCCACGGCCAAGCCGGCCGGCCCAGAGCCGATCACCCCGACCGACAAATCCAGGTGACGGGTCTTAGGGGCCCGTTTGACCAGCCCTAGGCCAAAGCCCCGCTCAATGACCTCAAGCTCGGCTAAGCGAGCGGGGACCGGGCTCTCGTGGAGGCCCTGGACGCAAGAGCCTTCGCAGAGGGCCGGACAGACCCGGCCGGTAAACTCTGGAAACGGGTTGGTTTCCAATAAACGCCCTAGGGCGCTGGCCCAGCGGCCGTTTTTGGCCTCAAGGTTAATTTCAGGGATAAGATTGTACAAGGGGCAGCCTAAGGCGTGGCAGAAAGGGATCCCGCAGTCTTGGCAGCGGATCAGCTCCTTTTGGATGGCAGGGTCGGTCAGGCGCAACTCCACCGGCCGGAAATCTCGGAGTCGCTCGGTTACGGGTCTATATTCGCTCATAAATTATCCAGTCGACGATAAAAATCTAATAAGCGCGGGGGGTTTTAAGCTTTAAAACTTAAATTATCCAAAAGACCCCCTCGGATAAGGAAATGGCCTTTAGGCCGCCGGATCCGGGGGGACGTAAGAGCGGACCCGGCTTTCCAGGTTAATGCCTTGGCGGTATTCCATGGGAAAGACTTTAATGAACTTGGCCTTCTCCCGGGTCCAGTTCTCTAGGACGCGCCGGGCCTTTTCGCTGGCCGTGTAGTGCAGGTGGCGGCCAATGAGGGCTTTTAGCTCCTCCTCGTCTTCCTTGTCCAATAGATCAAGATCGACCATCTCCAAGTTGCAATGGTTGTCGAAGAGGCCGTCTTGGTCGTAGACGTAGGCCAAACCGCCGCTCATGCCGGCGGCGAAATTGACCCCGGTCTGGCCCAAAACCGCCACCCGGCCGCCAGTCATGTACTCGCAGCCGTGGTCGCCCACGCCCTCGACCACGGCTAAAGCCCCAGAATTGCGCACGGCGAAGCGCTCCCCGGCCAGGCCGGACAAATATAGTTCGCCGCTTGTGGCCCCGTAAAGGGCCACGTTGCCGACGATGGCGTTTTTAGAGGGCTCAAACTCCGGGTGAATGCCCTTAGGCGGCCTAACGACCAGCTTACCACCGGAAAGGCCCTTGCCCACGTAGTCGTTGGCCTCGCCCTCCAAATCCAAGGTTAGGCCCTTGGCCACGAAGGCCCCGAAAGACTGGCCGGCGATGCCTTTTAGCTTTAGGACGACGGAGTCGTCGGGAAGGCCAATGGAGCCATATTTTCGGATAATCCGGCTGGAAATCTTGGCTCCGACCGCCCGGTCGGTGTTTTTGACCGGATGGTTAATGACTATGGGCGCGCCGCTTTCGATGGCCGGCAGAACCTTAGGCAAAAGCCGATCGTCTAGGGAATCGGACGGGGGTTTGACGGCGTAGGCCTCAAAGGAGAGCCCCACTTGGGCCGGCTTGTAAAGGACGTCGGTAAAGTCAAGGCCCCTTTCGGAGAAAAAGGCCGACTCCAGGCGCGGGGCCAGGCGGTCGACTTGGCCAATCATCTCTTTGACCGTCCGATAGCCTAAGCTGGCCATGATCTCCCTTAGCTCCCGGGCCACGAAAGTGAAATAGTTCACCACGTGCTCGGGTTTTCCGGCGAAGCGGGCCCGCATGCGGGGATCTTGGGTGGCCACGCCCACTGGACATGTGTTGGTGTGGCATTTGCGCATCATAAGGCAGCCTAGGGAAACCAGGACGGCGGTGGAAAAGCCGAACTCGTCGGCCCCCAAAAGGGCGGCCACGGCCACGTCCCGGCCGGTCTTCAGCTGACCGTCCACCTGAAGGCGCACGCGGGTCCTTAAGTTGTTTAAGACCAAGGTCTGCTGGGTCTCGGCCAGGCCAATCTCCCAAGGGGAGCCGGCGTAGCGGATGGAGGACAAGGGAGCCGCCCCGGTGCCGCCGTCGAATCCAGAGATGAGGATGGACTCGGCCATGGCTTTAGCCACCCCGGCGGCGATGGTCCCCACCCCGACCACCGAGACTAGCTTGACCGAGACCGTGGCCTCGTCGGCGGCTTGGTGCAGGTCGTAAATAAGCTGGGCTATGTCCTCGATCGAATAGATGTCGTGATGCGGGGGCGGCGAGATTAAGGTCACCCCTGGGGTTGAGTGGCGGACTCTGGCTATTTCGCTATCGACCTTGTGGCCGGGCAACTGGCCACCCTCCCCGGGTTTGGCCCCTTGGGAGATCTTAATTTGCAATTCTTTGGCGTGGGCCAGGTACTCGGCGGTGACCCCAAAGCGGCCGCTGGCCACTTGCTTGACCGCCGACACGGACGACTGGCCGTCGGGCCTTAGCTTATACCTTTCCGGGTCCTCCCCGCCTTCGCCGGAATTGGAGCGGGCCCCTAGGCGATTCATGGCCAGAGCCATCGTGACGTGGGCCTCGCGGGACAAGGAGCCAAAGGACATGGCCCCGGTGGCGAAGCGCTTGACTATCTCTCTTTCCGGCTCGACTTCCGCTAAGTCGATGGCCGGGCGGTCCCGCCGGAAGTCCAGCTGGCCCCTTAGGGTGAAGGCCCGGCTGGATTGGTCGTTAATGAGACGGGCGTATTTTTTGTATAGTTCGTAATCGCCCATTCTAACCGACTCTTGCAAAGAGATTAAACTCTCGGCCGTCCACAGGTGGGCCTGGCCGCCGTGGCGGTAGCGATAGGCCCCGCCAACGGGGAGGGGTTCCTCGGGGCCTTTGGGATCTAGCCTTATGTAGCCGCCGGCCAGCTTTAGCCTAGCCATGGCCCCTTTTTCCAGGTGAGCCAGGCTTAGCCCCCCAACCCTAGAGGGTATGCCCGGGAAATACTTGTCCATGAGATCTTTGCCTAAGCCCACCGCCTCGAAGATCTGGGCCCCGCGATAGCCGCGCAGGGTGGAGATGCCCATTTTGCTCATTATTTTCAATAAGCCCTTTTTCAGGGCGTTCACGTAGTTCTCCACGGCCGTGGTCGGGCTTAGCTCGACGGCAAGGCATTTTTTGCGGGCCAGATCGGCCACTGTCTCGTAAGCCAAGTAAGGGTTAATGGCCGAAGCCCCTAAGCTTAGGAGCATGGCCATATGGCTGACCTCCAAGGCGTCCCCAGTCTCCAGCACCAGGCCGGTGGAAACGCGCTGGCCCGTCTCCAAAAGCTTACGGTTGACGGCGGCCACGGCCAAGAGCGAGGGGATGGGTAGGCTTGGTCTTCCCCCTTCCCCTTGGGGCTGGCCGGCCGACCGGTCGGTCACGACGATAATGTGCGTCCCGGCCCGGGCCGCCCGGGCGGCCTCTTCCTCTAAACGGCTTAACGCCTGGGCCAGAGCCTCGCCCGGCTTTTGGCCTGGGGCCGGGGGCGGGAAGGTGGCCACGATTTGGGCGCAGTGAAAGTCGTCGTAACGCAGATCCTCCAGCCGCCCTAGATCGTCGTTGGACAAAAATGGGTGGGTCAGCTTTATGAGCCTGGCCTGGCTGGGTTCCTCGCTTAAGATGTTGGGATTGTAACCGATGAAGGTCATGAGGGACATGACCAACTCTTCCCGGATGGGGTCGATGGGCGGGTTGGTGATCTGGGCGAACTGTTGTCGAAAAAAGGAAAAGAGCGACTGGGGCTTTTGGTCTAGGACGGCCAGGGGCGAGTCGGCCCCCATGGACCCGTTGGGCTCGGCTCCGTTTTGGGCCATGGGGCTTAGGATGATCTCCGTGTCGTCCCGGGTGTAGCCAAAAAGGGTCTGCCGATAGGCCAAATCCTCCAGACTCTGGGTAAAGTCGGGATTTAGGGTGAAAAAGCCCGGGATGTCGATCCGGTTCTCCGAGACCCAGCGGCGGTAAGGCCGGCGCCTAGCCAAAAGGCTTTTCACCTCGGTGTTTTTAAGAAGCCTCCCTGAGCCGGCCTCGGCCAGGATCATCTGCCCAGGCCTTAAGGAGCCTTTTTCCACCACCTTACCGTCGTCGAAGGTTAAAGCCCCGGACTCGCTGGCGAAGACCAAAAGCCCGTCCTCAGTAAGGCAGTAGCGGGCTGGCCTTAGCCCATTGCGATCTAGGGCCGCGGCCACCCTTAAGCCGTCGGAGACCACCACCGCCGCCGGCCCGTCCCAGGGTTCCATGAGCCCGGCGTGGTACTCGAAAAAACCCCTTAAATTCGTGCTCATGGGGTATTTCTGTCCCCAGGCCTGCGGCAATAGCATGGTCAAGGCGTGCTCTAGGGGTCGGCCGCCTCGGCAGAGAAACTCCATGGTGTTGTCTAAGCTGGCCGAGTCCGAGCTGTCCGGCTCAATGATAGGCAGGATCTTTTTTATGTCCTCGCCAAACAGCGGCGAGGCGAGGCTGGGCTCCCGGGCGGCCAGCCAGGCCCGATTGCCCCTAATGGTGTTGATCTCCCCGTTGTGGGCCAGGCCTCTAAAAGGCTGGGCTAAGCGCCAAGAGGGGAAGGTGTTGGTGCTGTACCTTTGGTGGATGACGGCCAAGGGCGACTCGAAAAGGGGATCCGAAAGGTCAGGGTAAAAGGCCTCCAGCTGCAGGCCAAAAAGCATGCCTTTGTAGACCACGGTCCGGCAGGAAAGACTAGGCAGGTAAAACTCGTCGGCCGAAAAACCGGCCTCCTTGGCCCGGCGCTCTAGGCATTTGCGCAGGACGTACAGCTTTCTTTCGAAGTCCTCAAAACCCTCTGCTTCCCGGCCTGGGGAATCCACCACGAACTGCCAAACGGAGGGGCAGGTCTCCCGGGCCAGCCGGCCTAGGGCGGCGGGGTTGGTGGGGGTCTCCCGCCACTTAAAAAGCCGCCAGCCCATGGACTCGGCCTGGTTGTCCACCAGCTCCCGGGCCCGGGCGGCCGATTCGGGGTTTTGCG
>JAITIH010000034.1 GCA_031279525.1 Deltaproteobacteria bacterium
GCGGCCGTTTACGACCGGCTTTTGGCCAAGGGGCCCATTAAGCCCGTCCTCCCCGTCCCGAACGAAAAGCCCGCCTACTATAAATATATGGCCCTCCTCCCGGAAAAGGTCAATCGGGCGGCCCTTAAAGAGCGCCTTAAAAAGGAAAGCGGGGTCAGTCTGGCCGGCGAGGTCTACGCCACCCCCTTAACCAAGCAGCCCTTCTTTCGAGACAACCCCAACGTCCTGGCCGCGCCGCTGGCCCCCGCCCCGGTGGCTGAAATGGTGGCCGAGCGGCAGATCTGTCTGCCCATTTGGCCGGGCCTAACCGCGGAAGCCCAGGAATACGCGGTCGATCGCCTTTTGAAAGCCTTGTGAAAAAGCTTGATCCGAAGATTTCGGCTTAGCGAGTTAAAGCCTAAAGCCAGGCGGCTTTAGCTCGCGCGATTGACCTTGGCCTTGAGGGGGCCATCAAAAATTTTACGTTTAAAGGCTTTTTAACTAGCCAGGCCCTTTTTGGCGCGGGGTCGCGGCGGTCCCGAAAGCAGCGCCTTTTTATCGTGGGAGACTAGAAAAATGAACGTCGTCGCCATTTCGGCTAGCCCTAGGCAGGGCTCCAACTCCAACGTCCTAATCGACGAGGCCATAAAGGCCCTAGGGGTCGCGGAATCGGACGCGAAAAAATACGTCATCAACGACCTTCAAGCGATAGGCTGCCAGGCCTGCTATTCCTGCAAAACGAAAACCGAATATTGCGTGGTCAAGGACGAGATGGCCCCGGTCCTGTCGGCCGTGGCCAGCGCCGATTTCGTCGTCTTCGCTTCCCCGGTTTATATTGGGGATCTTACCGCCCAGGCCAAGATTTTTATCGACCGGTCCTTTTCCTGGCTAAAGCCGGACTTTAGGGACCTCGAGATGGCCGGCCGCCTGGCTCCGGGCAAAAAACTCCTCTTTCTCGTGACCCAGGGCGACCCCGATCTTGGGACGTACGAAATGGTCGTGACCCGCTATCTGGAGTATTTCAGGTGGCTGGGCTTTAAGGCCGGGGCGGTCCACGGGGCGGACCTCAACCAGAAGGAGGCCGCGAAATCTCGCCTGGAGCTATTGGCGGAGGTCCGGGCCAAGGCTAAGGAACTGGCCATGGCTTAAAAGCCTTTATGGGCGAAAGCGGCGAGGGATGGGGGCCGGTTTGAGGCGTCCGGCCAAAGGAGGCGGTTGGCCTTCGGTTAAAAGCGGGCGGCCTGGCCTAATTGGCCGGCCAAAAGAGGCGATCGCTAGATTAAAGGCCAGGCGGCCCGATCTGTGGGCCTCCTTGGCCTTTGGCTTTTGGGGCGCCTTTTTTAGGGCCTAAAGCGGCCTTAGGCCTTAGCTAGGGTAAAGGCTGTGGCTGGTCTCGGCGGCGGAGGGCGGGCCGAGGAGATAATCCACCGGCTGAAGGCCATACTGGCTGGGATGGAAGCAGTTTAAGACCCGCCGCCTCAAGGACCCGTCCGAGTTTTTTTCGCCCAAATCCACGATTTCGCCAGGAGTGGGGAGTTGGCCATCCTGGCCGACGTTTAAAAGCATGGCCATGGGGTAGCCATCCTCTCGGTTGGTCGGGGTGATTTTGGACAAAGCCAATTCCCGGGTGTTTAAGGCCAATAGGCTCCCCACCGGCCAGGGCCCGACCATATTGACGAAGAGTTTGACCAACAAGGGGTCGAGGTCTTTGGTGGCCTTGTCCAATATGACCTTAAGGGCCTCGAAGGGGGTCATCTCCGGTCGCCAGGGCCGGGCCGAGGTCATGGCCACGTACTGGTCGACGATGGCCAGGATCCGGCCGAAGAGGGAAATCTTTTGCGGGTTTTTGTTCTGGGGGTAGCCCGAGCCGTCCAGGCCCTGGTGATGCTCGGTGGTGGGGACGATCATGGCGAGCTTTAGGGCGAAGGTGGCGTTGAACTGAATGATGTGGAAGAGACTGGCCAAAACGTGACTTTTGGCCAAGGCCAACTCCTTCCCGTCCAGGCGGCCGGCCACGCTGGCCACCTGCAAGGGGGCCCCGACTTTCCCGATGTCGTGGAATAGGCCGGCTAAGCCTAGCTGCTCTAGGGCCCCGCGGTTAAGCCGGAGGCGATAGCCTAGGCCAATGGCCAAAACGGCCGTGTTGACCGAATGGGTGAACAAAGAGTCCGTCCCGTTGCGGATGGTGCTTAGGGCCAGAAAGGCGGCCTCGTCCGCGAAAAGGACGTCGATGAGCTCCTGGACGGCCCTTTTGGCCTTCTGAAGGCCGATTTTCCTTTTGTCCTGTAATCGCTTATAGGCGGCGCGCAAAACGGTGAGGGCCTGGGAGTAAGCTCGCCTGGCCTCGTCGGCCAGCTCCGGGGAAACATGGCCGAGCCCGCCCGCCGCGACCGGACGGCCGTCTTTTTCTTGTTTTTCTTGGTCCTCGTCCTTTTTGGCCTTGACCCAGGCCAGCTCCCCCGTCAGGTTTTCCACTAGCCACTCGTAGGGCGAAGGCTCCCGTTTGGCCCGGTTTAAGATATCCATCAGGCTGACGATGGATTCGTCGGCCACCCCTTGGGCTGGGGAGAACTTAAGCCCCGAGATCCGCCGGTCTTGGAAAAAGTCGGCGATTTTATCGGCCGTGTTCCACATGGCGGCCGAGTAGACTATCCGCTCGTCGTTAAGGTAAAAGCGCCCGCGCAGAAGGGCGCACTCGACCGGGCGACCGTTGGCCCAGAGCTTATTCAAAGTTTGGCGAAAGGACGCGACGTTATCCATGAAAAGCTTATTGTTGGCTTGGTGGATCTTGACCACCTGCAAAAGCCTAAACATGGCCGTTAAAAGCTCTTCGCCGTCGGAGACGCGCCTGGTTTCTGGATGATCTTGGGACACGCTTAAAACCTCCGGCCCAGCTCGGAAGAGGCCTCTTGATAGGCCTTTCTTAGGTCGCGGAAAAATGAGCCGGCCGCTTGGGCTAAAAGGCCGTCTTGGCCTAAGCCGGGCGGCATCAGTTGGAGGGCCATGGCGGCCCCCACGCGGTGGCTGATGTCGTCGCCAAAGCCCCAAAAGGCCCGAAACCCCTTTTTCAGCAAGACCTGGCCGGCGAACTCGGCGGCCTGGGTGGAGATGGCGCAACGGCCTAGGCAGCGGTAGCAGTTTAACAGGGCCTCCCGGGGGCGGGGCTGGTTAAAGTCGTAACTGGTCTTTAAAAACTTCAACAAGGCCTTTTCCACGATCAGGCTTCTTTTTTGGCTAATCAAGGCGAAAATCTGGCGGCCGACCGTCGGGTCGGGCTCGATTAAAAGGTGGGCCATGTGCCCGATGCGCTCCGGGCTTGGCCCTAAAAGGGCGTGGGCCGCCTTTTCCCGGACCGAGGGGTTGACGTTGCGGGAAAGGCCAACGACGAAGTTGACCGATTGGTCGGCCTCGGACAAATGGATGAAGTCGATCAGGCGGACTATGGTTTCTGGCGGAAAGTTGGCGTTGACGTTTTGGGCCACGTCCGGGTTAACCTGCGGGACTTTGGCGGCGACGGCCAAGAGGATCTCCTCGCGGATTCCCTGGTCGAGGATCTGGGGGAAGAGCTTGATCAAGGCCTCGACCCCGCCGCCACGGCTAGGCAGGAAAGCCAAAAAGGCCTTGGTCCGCTCGCGGTCGGCCTGGCTAAGGCCCTGTTTGGTCGGCCGATAGGCGGCCAGGCCGTCCAAAACGTCTTCCCGGCAGAGGAGCTCTTGGAATTCCGCCGTGACGGAGCCTAGGGTCTCGGCCTTGATCTTGGCCAGCTCGGTTATGGAGCGAATGACGGTTAAGACGGTTTCCAGCTCGCCATAGGCCAGGGCGAAGCGGACGGTCTCGGCCAGGTAGGCTAAGACGGGGCTCCGGCTGGCGGTGGTCTTGGAGGACCTTAAGACGGTCAGGGCCGGGATTAAGCCGTCCAAGGCGGTCATCTGGGAGTTTTGGGCGACTAAAATGGACAGGGCCTGTTCGTCCGAGGGGGTCAGCCGCCAGATCTTGGGGTCAAGCCTTTCGGGAAACTTGGGGCCGTCGGGGCCGACGTTGACCCCGGCCGGCCGGCCCTTGGCGGCGGCGTGGCCAGGGGCCCTGGGCTGGGCGTCGATCCACTGGAGTAGATCCCCCAAAGAGGCCGGTTGGGCGGCGTGGCCGCCCAGGACTTGGGTCTCCGGGCCCTGGCCCTGGCCCGGGCCCGGGCCTTGGGCTTGGACGACCTTTAAGGCCGCGACCTCGGTGATGGGGTCTATGTCCCAGTAGTCGTTGGCCGTTTTGTATTTGACGCCCTGGAAGTCGGCCCTCCACATGGCCGTGACCAGGTCGTCCTCGTCCTCTTCCTTAACCAGGCGGTAACGATTTAATACGTTAATGAAGCCCAAGGTCTCGTCGATGGTTAGGCCCTCCAAAAACTCGATCCACTGGATCCCGTCCCGGAAGAGGGGAAAGATGACGTTCTGCTCGCCCTGGCGGTCCTGGTGGACGACCTGGCCGAGATAGGTTAGGCCATGGAGGCCCACGAAAAGCTTAAGGGACTCTTGGGCCTCCAAAAAGCTGGACAGCCATTGGAAGGTTTTGTTTAAGGAATCTTTGCGGATTTGGTTATTGTCCGGATAAAGGGCGCAGTGTTTAACGGTGGCGACGAAGCCCTGAAGGCCGTCGCGCACCTGTTCCGCTAACTCTAAAGAGGGGGAAATGGCGATTTGTCCAGGTCGTTCCTGGGTCATAAGGCGGACCTACCGAAGAAAGGCCAATGAGGCAAGAGAAAGAGATCTCGACTGAGGGAAAAAAACGATTTTTCCCAAAAAAGTATATTCGTTTTTTATGACTTAAAATAGCGCTTTTTCTTAGATTTGAAAAGATTTAATTCGCCGCCGGGCGAAATAAATCGCCCTTTTGGTTTCATTGGCTTCCCCCTGGCCTTCGCGGGGCCGGCCGATGGTCTCGTAAAAACGCTAGCTGGCGACCAAAATGATCCCTTAAGGGGGCCCAAGGGACCCGGCGGAATTTTAAAAACGGGGTAGTTGATTTTTAAAATGGAGTTTTACTGGATATTTAGTTTATTTTATATTTAATATAATTATATATTTAGGTAACACAAATAGCTAATAGGCTATTTTATAATATTTTACAAGCCTTTAATCTTAAAGCACAAATTTTAAGGCCTGAAATTACCTAAAGTTAAAAAAAGGCTTTGGCGGGAAGATTTTCAAACGGGGAATAGTTAATTTTTGGGCCAGCGGGGCCTTAGGAGCCTTAGGGCCTTAAGACCTAAGCCTAAAGTCGGTTCCGGGGCGGGCTTTCGACGTTAGGGAACGTTACCCTTATAGGGCGATTGGCCTTGAAAAAGGGCCACAAGGCCAAACAAAAAGGGCCAAAGGGCCAAACAAAAAGGGCCAAAGGGCTCGCCCTAAAGTCGCGCGCCCCTATTTGGGGCTCTGGCTGAGGGAGAGTCGGCGCAGAAAGAGCGTAAACGCCCCCGCGCCCAAAAGGACCATAAGAACCCCCGAGCCTAAGGCCACCCAGGCCCCGGCCTGGCCGGCGTAGGCCAAGCCGACCAGGATGGACAAAAGGCCCACCGAAAGGAGAGCGAGGCCCGCCAAGAAAAAAACGGTCGCCATGAGGCGAGGCGGGCCAGAGCCCTAGTCGCGGCTGCCCAAGATTCTGACGAAGAACATGAAGAGGTTGATAAAGTCCAAAAAGAGCTCTAAAGCCCCTAAAATGACGATCTTGCTTTCGTCGTCCGAGGACTCAAAGCCGCCGGCGTGAATGACGCGGAGCTTTTGGTGGTCGTAGGCCGTAAGGCCGGCGAAAACCAAAACGCCAATCCAGCAGATTATGAAGTCGATCATCGGGCTTTTGGCGAAAATGTTGACGACGCTAGCCACTATAAGGCCAATGAGGCCCATGAACAAGAACCCGCCCCAGGCCTGGAGGGACTTCTTAGTCGCCAGTCCGTAGACGGCCATGGCCCCGTAGACGGCGGAGGAGCATAAAAGGGCCTTGAAAATGACCCCCGACGGGTAGATCATGAGGACTAGCGACAAAGTCATGCCAAAAGAGGCGGCGTAAGCCAGAAACAAGCCTTTGACGACCGCGGGCGACACTTTGCCGCGTAAAGCCCCAATGCCAACGACCAGCCCTATCTGGAGGCCTAGGATTAGAAGCCAAGAGAGACTGCTGGAGGATAGAAAAGAATACCAGGCTTGGGAGTCTTTCAGGATTAAGCTGACTACGGTCGACAGCGCCAATCCCCCGCACATCCACAGGTAAACCTTCTGGAAAAAAGAGATCTCAGAGGCTTTGGCTATGGCCTGAGAGTCGTTGTTAAAACTTGGGGAAGTAAAATCCTGCATGCTGATGCTCCTTAAAAGCGTTAACCTTATCCGTTGGTCTCGATAGCGGCTATCGGCGAACGAAAGAAAATTCATTATAGCGTAATTTCTTACCGACCTACGTTTTTATATTATATTCCCCGAGTTCTAAAAATCAACGGAAATCGGACATTGGAGGGAAACCCATAGGTCCCTGACGGTAGGAAACGCTTAATAATTAAGACTTTGCGAGAGAGTGTAAATTTTTAGACAAACAAAGGTAAAAAAATTGCGATTTCGCGTTAAGAACTCCTTTGACCTGGCTATTTGGCCGGAAAATCAAGCTTGGCGAAGGGCTTTGGTCCCCGTCGAGCCGCGTTCGGGCCTTTTTCCGGCCAAGGGCGTAGGCCGAGACTCAGGCCGTCGCCTTAGGGCCGAAGGGCCCGACCGAGGCTAGAGGCCGCCCCAAAAGAGGATGAGGGCTGGGCCAGCGGGCTTGGGCCCTAGAATGCCAAAGATTTTCAGGCTGTATATATTATGGTTACGGAGCTTTAGGCTTTGAAGGTTGGATCGGGCGAGGACTCCCCTTACGGGGCGAGATTTTTTAGGTCGGGGGAGGCGTCCTCGACGGGGGAGGGCTCCCCTATGGGGCGAGATTTTCTAGGTCGGTGGAGGGCTCCCCTATGGGGCGAGATTTTCTAGGTCGGTGGAGGGATCCCCTACTGGGGCGGGCTATCCAGATTGGGCCAGGCCAAAGGCCGGTTGGGGGGTTCTCTAAGCCCTTAGGGTCGATTCCCCTTAGGGCGGGCGAGGATCTCCCTACGGGGCCAGATTCCCTGGGGCCGGGCGAGTCTTTTGGTTTTAGGCTTTGGGTAAGGCGAGGCCGCTTACGGGGCCGTCGGGTCGGGCCCGGGAAAGTTTTAGGGACCCAAATTTAAAAACCTTGGGCCAATTGGCTCACTCTTGCGTTAACGAGGCCTAAGCGCTAAAATCGGCCAGGAAAAAGCGCCTTTAGCGAGAGGATTGGGTAATAAGTTGTCGCGAGTTTTGGCCTTGGACGTGGGCGAAAAAAGAGTCGGAGTGGCCGTGACCGACCCCGTGGGCCTAACGGCCCAGCCTTTAACGGTTTTGGCCCGCCGGCCGCATGGGCGGTTTTTGGAGAGCGTGGCCGCCTTAGGGCGGGAATGCGAGGCCGAGTTGGTGGTCCTGGGCCTGCCTCGTCGGACCGACGGCCGCCTGGGCCCGGAGGCCCAAAGGGTTCTGGCCTTAGCCTATGAGCTTAGGTCCAAGCTGGGCCTTAAGGTCGCCGTCTGGGAGGAGTGGATGACCACGGCTGAGGCCGAGCGCCTGTTAAAGTCCGATGGGCTAAACGCCCGCCAAAGGCGCGAGGTCGTCGACAAAACCGCGGCGACCCTGATTTTAGAGAGCTACCTGGGCGGCCAGGCCGCCCAGGCCCAGGGACGGCCGTCATGAGCCAGGTCAAGCTACCCGGCTCGGTTAGGGTCGCCCCCCCGCCCAAGATTAAGACTGGGCCTTCGTTTTTTAGTCGGGTCTTTGGGTTCGCCGGTCTCTTAGTCGTCGGGGCTCTCATCTTAGGGTTTTTCAAGCTCTTGGTCTATTCCCAGAACTTTCTGGCCCCCGAGTCGGCCAGCCGGGAAGTGGCGGTCGCCATTCCCAACGGGGCCTCCAACTCCCAGATTGGCCAGATCCTTTACCGGGCCGGGGTCATCCGCTCGCCGGAAGCCTTCGCCTGGGCCCTTAAGCTTCGTTCGTGGGTCGGCAAACCCGCCAGCCTCAAAGCCGGGGAGCAGGCCCTAGACCCGGCTAAGGACGTTTGGGCGACCATCGCCACCCTCCATAAGGGCAATTTTAAGCTCTACCCCTTCACCGTGCCCGAGGGCCGGACCATGGCCGACATCGCGGCCAGCGTGGAGGCGGCGGGGCTAGGAAGGGCCGACGACTTTCTGGCCCTCTGCCGGGACCCGGCCTTCATCGCCTCCTTGGGCGTAAGGGCCTCGACTTTGGAGGGCTACCTTTTTCCGGAGACCTACAGCTTTCCCCGGGGCACGCCCTTAAAGACCATCGTCGCGGCCATGACCGAGCAGTTTTTTAGGGTCTGGAACAAATACAGCGCCACCGCGGCCATGAAGGGCATGAGCCTGGCCGACGCGGTGACCTTGGCCTCCATCGTGGAAAAGGAAACCAGCCAGCCCAACGAAAGGCCGCTCATCGCCGGGGTGTTCTTAAACCGCCTGGAAAAGCGCATGCGGCTCCAGACCGACCCCACGGTCATTTACGGGCTGAAGAGCTTTAACGGGAACCTGACTCGGGCCGACCTGGAAAACCCGCACCCCTACAACACCTACGTCATTGAGGGCCTGCCCCCCGGGCCCATCGCCAGCCCAGGCGAGGAAGCCATCAAAGCCGTCCTAAACCCGGCTCCGGGCGATTATTTGTACTTCGTCTCCCGTAACGACGGCACCCATCATTTTTCCACGACTTTAGCCGAGCATAACCGGATGGTCAATCGATACCAAAGGGCCCCTAACCGGGGCTCCTAAGCGGCGGTCTAAAAAAGTGACCCTCGCGCGGCCCCGGCTCATTAACTTTAGCGTCATTGGCGAGACCATTCCCTCGTTTTTGGTTAACCTATTGGCCTTCACCTTTATCCTCCTCATGGCCCGAGTCATGTCCCTGACCGACCTGGTGGTGGGCAAGGGGGTGGAGGCTAGGGTTATATTTAGGGTTTTTTTCCTGATCCTCCCCAAGATGCTGTCCATGTCCATCCCCATGGCCGCCCTTTTGGCCTCGCTCACCACCTTTTTAAGAATGTCCGCCGACTCGGAAATCACGGTCTTAAAGGCCTCTGGGGTCTCTTTGCGCCAGCTCTTGCCGCCGGTCGTGGCCTTTGGCCTTACGGCCGCCTTCATCACCGGCCTCTTTAACGTCTGGCTGACCCCCAAGGCTAACGTCCTCTTCCGCGAGGAGATCATGGCCCTGGCCAAGGCCCGGGCCGACCTGGCCATTAAGGAGCAGGTCTTCGTGCGGGAGTTTCCGGGCCTGACCATCTACGTGGGGCAGCTACCGACCAACTCCGAGGCCATGGCCAACATCGTCATCAACGACCGCCGCTCGCCTGGGGAAAACACCCTGGTGGTGGCCCGGACCGGGATCTTGGACGTCGACCTAGGCGAGCAGATGCTCCTCTTTCAGCTCCACGACGGGGTCATAGACCGGATGTTCCAAGACCGCCAGTCGGTGGACAGCATTTTTTTCGACACCTACGAGCTGAAGCTCTCCCCGGGCTCGGAGTTCGACTCGGCCGGGGACTACCTGGCCTTGGGTCGCTCGGAGATGCCCACCTGGAGGCTTAGGGCCGAGGCCGAAAAGCTGCGTTTAGCCGAAAGGCCCGGCTTTCGGGTCTACCTTTTAGAATGGCACCGCCGCTACTCCTTCCCGGTGGCCGCCTTTTTAATGGCCATCGTCGGGGTCCCTTTGGGAGCCAGCTTCCGAACCAAGGGCCGCAATTTTGGGCTCATCGTGGGCTTGGGCGTCTTCGTTTTGTACTACGCCCTGTTTTCTTTAGGCTGGTCGCTTGGGGAGACCGGGACCGTCCCGCCGGGGCTGGCCGTCTGGGCCCCGGTGTTTTTGGCCCTGACTTTGGTCGTGGCCCTCCTAAAGGGGATCGACCAACTCCAACCCATTGACCCTAGCGAAGCCTGGGCTCGCTGGCTTAGGCATAGGCGAAAAACCAAAGGCGGCGGCCTATGAAAATCGTCGACCGCTACCTAGCCGGGCTTTTCTTCCGCCATCTTGGCTTGTGCTTGGCCGGATTTTTGGCCTTGTTCATGACCGTGGAGTTTGTGGAAAAAATCTCCGAGTTCATCGGCCACGACATAGCCCTGTCCACGGTGGCCGTCTATTTTCTGGCCCAGATCCCCAACGTCGTCGTCCTTTTGACCCCGGTGGCCACCTTGGCCTCCGTCCTCATCACCTTGGTCGTCCTCTCCCGCAACTCGGAGATCGTGGCCTTCAAAGGGAGCGGGCTTAGCCTATTTCGCTTGTCGCGGCCCTTTGTTTTGATCGGGGTGGGGCTAAGCTTAGCCATTTTCCTTTTGAGCAACCTGGTCACCCCTCTGACCCAAGAGGCGGCCAACGAGATCTGGGAGGGCCAGGTCCGGAACCGCCGGGCCGGGGCCACGGCCCTGACCGTGGAGGACGTTTGGTTCAAAGACGTGCGGCTCCTCGCCCATTTAAGCTCTTACAACGAGGGCACCGGGGAGGCCTTGGGTTTGTCTTTGGCGATTTTAGACGAGGATCTTAATCTTTCCCGGCGCCTAGAGGCCGCCCGGGGGATCTTTTCCGAGGAGGGCTTAACCCTCTTTGAGGCCAAGGAGAAGATTTACCGCTTCGAGGAAAATGGCCAAAGGTCTTTTCAGCTAGTCCGCTCCAGCCAGGTTAACCTGCCCAAATGGCCCAGCCCACCGCCGGGCTTAGGCCGGCATTTCGCGGCCAACGCCGACGAGTTAAGCGTTTTGGGCTTAAAGGAGGTCATTGGCCGTCTCTACGCCGAGGGTTTTTACCCGCTTAAGCAGTTAGTCGACCTTCAGTTTAAGATTTCCAGGCCCTTTATCTCCCTCATCATGGTTGTGGTGGGCCTGCCCATCGGCTTTTGGCGGGAAAAGGGCGGCTCGGTGGCCTTGGGCCTGGTGGTGGGCTTGTCTTTGTCCTTCGGTTATCTCGTTACCCTAGAAATCTCCCGCTCGGTGGGCTACACCGGGCTCATCCCGCCCTTGCTCGTGGCCTGGTTGCCCAATTGTTTTTTCGGCCTGGTGGGCTTGTACCTATTCACCTACGTCCGGCAGTGAGCTTTTTTGGCCTTCCGGCCAACGGGGCCGGCCCCCGGCGAGGCCTGGCTGGGCCTTTAGGCCAAAAAGGGGGGGGCGGCGGCATTGGCCGAAGTCGCCCCAAAAGGGCTTTTCCAATTGCCCTTAGGGCCTTGAAAAAATTAAGGCTTTAGGCCGGCTAAAAACCTAAATAAACGCAAAAACAATAGTTTAAAAGCCTTTAACGTTAATAAAGTCTGATTTTATAGTGCGGCTAACAAATTATCAATCATTGATGATTAGGTAATATTTTTTATTGACATAAATATTATAAAATTATAACGTTTAGTTCTCGCTATAACATTAATAAAAGAATAAATTATGATAAATAGCGACGGCTAAGGGTTTAAAGGCCTGGCGATGGCTAGCCTAAAGGCCGATTAGGGTCGGTTAAAACTGGACCCTGGCCTGGTTAAAGGCTATGCTTAAAGCCAGCCAAACCGGCTAAGGCCAAAAGCGCGGCCTTAAGGGCCGGCCATTTAGGGCCTTGGCCTAATTGGCCTTTGTTGGCCTGGTAAAGCCCTTTTTGGGGGCCCTTTTTGGAGGGCGGGCCCCTTAGGCCAGGCGCCTTGACGGTTTAGGTCAATCAAGTTAGATTGCTTAATATGGTAGGACATATGGCTTAAGTGGATCGCGGATTTTTCCCGTCTGGCCGAGGAAAAGGCGGATTTTTTCGCTCATGGTCATGCCTTTTTTTTGGCTTTAAGGCCTATTTGCCCATAAACTGAAAGCGCTCTTTTTTTGGCTTTTGACCAATTGGCTAAAATTTAGCGCATTTAAGAGGCAATTATGAAATGGATAAAATTCGGAATTCTGACTCTCGCTCTGGCCGCCGTCTGGGCCAGTCAAGTTGGCCTGGCCTGGGCCTATACCATTTCCATCAATCAATACGTGGAGCACCCGTCTTTAAACGACTCAGTCTTAGGCTTTAAGGAGGCCTTGGCCGAATTGGGGATCGAAGCCGTTTACCTTGAGCACAACGCCCAAAAGTCGATAGCCACGGTTCTGCAGATAGTCAACCTGATGAAGGACGAAAGGCCGGATCTGATCCTGGCGGTGTCCACGCCCAGCGCCCAGAGCACGGTCCAGGGCATAAAGGACATTCCCGTCCTTTTCACCTGCGTGACCGACCCGGTCAACGCCGGCTTGGTGGCCTCCATGGAAAAGCCGGGCGGCAACGTCTCCGGGACCACCGACATGAACCCCGTGGCCGACCAGGTGGCCTTAATCCGGGAGATCCAGCCCGAGGCCAAGAACCTAGGGGTCATTTACAATCCCGGGGAGCCCAATTCGGTGGTCCAGGTGTCGCTTTTGAAAAAAGTCGCGGAAAAGCAGGGGTTTATCGTGGTCGAGGGCGTGGCCCCCGACACCGCCGGGG
>JAITIH010000047.1 GCA_031279525.1 Deltaproteobacteria bacterium
GGCCGAGCGGATCGCCCCTGGGGCTTGGCCCCTGGACGGCTCGGGCCGGGCCCCTTTGGTCCTGGACGGGGCCCACAACCCCGCCGGGGCCAAGGCCTTCGCCGACTACCTAGCCCAAGCCCAAGTCGAGAAAATCCATTTAATCGTGGGGGTCATGGCCGACAAAGACGTCTGCGGGGTCTTAAGCCCTCTTATCCCCTTGGCCGACCGCCTTTACCTCACCCGGCCCGAGTACGAGCGAGCCGCCGCCCCGGAGGAGCTCTTGCGGCGCCTGGTCGAGGGCCTGGGGCCTTTGGCCGTCCCCCACGAAATCTGCCCGAACCTGCCGGCGGCCTTACGGGCGGCCGCGGCCGCGGCCGGGCCAGCGGATCTGGCGGCGGTCAGCGGCTCCCTTTTCACCGTGGGAGAGACCTTGGCCTATTTGACCGGACAGCCAACGGTGGAGCCCAATTGATGCGCGCGACGTTTTTGGCCTTAGCCATTTGGGGGCTAGCCGGGGTTTGGCATTTTAGCCCGCCTATGGCCTTTGGGGCTTACCCGGCCTTGGACCTGAGCCGGCCGGCCGTAAATGGCGGGGCCTTTGGCGTTAGCCGGCCGCTCATCGACGATGGGCTTATCGACCTAACCCCGAGGGCTTGGCCCTACGAGGCCGCCCTGGGCCAGGCGGCCCTTTTAGGCGAGCCGATCAAGACCCCAAGCCTGAGGTCCGATAACCCAAAGTCAAAAAGCCGGTCGGCCAAAAAGGGCCAAGCCGCCCAAATAAGCCCCAAGGCTAAAAATGGCCAGCCTCCCGAAATTGTCCTTTTGGCCAGCGTTTTCCCGCAGGCTGAAGGCGTCTTTTCGGACGTAAGCCCGCCCATGGCCGGCGACTTTTTTTCAAGCGTCGGTCGCCAAAAGGCCGACGCCAGCCTTACGGCCCACAATGGCCCAGCGGCCCGAAATAGCCAACCGGCCGGCGACGGCCAATCTTACGACAATACTCAAATCGCCCAAAACTACCAGCTCTCCGGCCCTTCCCTAACCGCCCCCTATAGCCCCGCCGAGCGGGCTAGCCAAGCGAGCCAGGCCGACCTTAGCCGCGACTGGCCGGCCGGGCCGCCCCCGCCCCCCCCGGCCCCACCGGAGTCGGGCGAGCCGCCGGTGACCATGATCCTCCAAGGTTCGGACCCGCCCGTGACCGTCACGGCCCGCCAGATGCGCTACGACCAAAGGACCGATCGGCTGGAGTTTTTCGGGGAGGTCCGACTTACCCGGGGCGAGGAGACGATCGAAGGCGACCGGGCCTACTGGCACGACCCTTCCGGCAGCGCCGAAATCGCCGGGAACGTCCGCATGCGGACCCCGGACTTTTCCGCCCAGGCCGCCCGAGCCACGGTCAACATGGACCTACGCCTGGCTAAAATCTACGACGGCCGGGCCTTCTTTCCCCAGCGGCATTTTTACGTGTCCGGGGCCATCCTGGAAAAGCGAGGGGAGGACAGCGTCTACGCGCGGGAGGGCGAGTTCACCACCTGCGACGGCGACGAGAAGAGCTGGAGCCTTACGGCCGAGAACCTTTTAATCAATAAAGGCGGCATGGCCACCGCCCAAGGGGTGGTCTTTAAGGCCCGGCGCATTCCCTTGTTATACCTCCCCTACTTTACGGCGCCCATAAAAAACGAGCGGCAAACCGGCTTTTTAACTCCCATCGTCGCCAACTCCTCCCGGGACGGGCTCACGGCCGCCCTGCCCTTCTTCTGGGCCGCTAGAGAGGATTACGACCTGACCTTTACCCCGGTCTGGCGCTCAAAAAGAGGCCTGGCCATGACCTTGGAGGGCCGCTACAACCTAGCCGCCGGCCAGGGAATTTGGCTGGTCACCTATTTAAAGGACCATAAAAACAAGAGCTACAATTTCCAAAATTTCGGCCATTACCGCCGCGACATCCGGGACGTTTACTGGTTAAGAGGTCAAAACGACTGGCGCTTCGGGGAATGGGATTTTAGCCTGGACGTGGACCTGGTCTCCGACCCCACCACCCTTTACGCCTTCCGAAACGACATCGACGGCTTCCGCCGCTCCCAGAGCCTATTCAGCCAATATTTCGGCCGAACGGTCAACGAGGAGCTGGACCCCATGCGCCTGTCCACCTTCTTCGCCCAAAGGAAGACTGACGACGTCCTCTTTCGGGGGACTTTAACCTACGTGGACAACCTGTATAGCGAAAGCAACCTGGACACCTTGCAGAACCTGCCTAGCCTCTATTTCGGGCTAGTCAGCCGGCCTTTGGCCTCGGCCAGCGGCCAGGGCGACGAGATGGGTCGGCCGCGCCTAAGCGTGGACTTCCGCTACGACTACTTTACCCGGCGCTCCAACTCCCAAAGCCTCATCTCCGAAACCGGGCACCGGCTCTCCGTCTCCCCTTCCCTCTTCTGGCACCGGGACCTATTGGGCTTCGCCTCCCTAAAGGCCGAGGGCGGCTTTACCTATTCCTCCTACGTCCCCAACGGCCACCGGCCCATGGAGGGCGGTCGCCTGGTCGCCCACGGCCAAAGGGAGAACAGCCTCACCGGCGAGCTGGAGCTGGAACTCGCCGCCACCCTCTCTAGGGTCTACCAAGGCGGCTTCGGCGGAGCCGAGGCCACTTTGCACCAGATGACCCCGTTCGTGGCCTTCGAGTTCGTCGAGGCCCCCACCCAGGAAGAGCTGCCTTACTGGGACATATTCGACCGTAAACTGCGCCGCCGAACCTTCCGGTACGGGGTGCGCAACTCCCTTTTGACCAAAATCCCCCAAAAAGACGAAAAAGGGGCTTTAACCGGCTACGAGTACCGCCCCCTTCTCCGCTTCGGCCTTTTCTCCAGCTACGAGTTCGCCTCCAACCTAAAATGGGTCGAGCGGGCCTGGGCCCGCTACTACACCACCGGCTATTTCGACCGAGGAGCCGGGCCCTTCGAGCTGGAACTGGAAACCTCCCTGCTCCCCAACCTGACCGCCCGCCTTTTGTCCTCGGTGGACGGCCGGACTGGCAAGTTCACTAAGCACGACCTGTCCATGACCGTGTCCGACAACCGCGGCGATTACCTTTCGCTCATCTACGACTACGAGTCCCCCAACCTCCAGCAGGGACCAGAACTGGGCCAACGGGCCAACCAGATCCGGGGAGATTTGCGCTTAGAGCTCTCCGGCGGTTGGTCCACCACGGTCTCCAGCCGCTTTGACTTCCAGTCCCAAAAGGGCCTGGAGACTTACGTCAACCTGCGTTACCAAGACCAGTGCTATGGCTTAGCCCTGGTTTACATGGAAAGCGACGACGATCGCCGGTTTGGCCTAATCTTTGACCTTTTTGGCCTAGGCTCCATCGGGACCACCGGGGCCTCCCTAGCCAACCAGTCCTATTAACGCCTCCACTCCCTTAGGGCGAGCCTGGCCCGTTTGGCTTTCGTTCCCGGCCCATGGCCCATGGCGCGTCGCTTTTGGGGCTTTAACCAGGGCTTTCGCCGTCTCGCGTCCACCCCTTTAGGACAGTTCCGTCGCCTACCTCTTACGGCCAGGCTCCAGGCCCTCGACCGTCGTCCCGACGACGCCTGGCTCTCCTTTCTCGCTCAAAACCTTTGAAGTTTAACGTCTTGTCGTCCACGGCCTTCCTCCCAACCTCCCTAGGGTTCCGAGCCGCGCCGCTCCATAGGTCTTTTAGGTTTTAGGCCGCTTTCGCGGCATTCCGCTTCCCACCCTGGGCATGCCTTCCCCTGTCAAGCCGGACGGCCGTCGCTTAGGCCCTTCCCAAGAGTTATCTCTGGCGCCATGGCCTCCGCCGACTTTTTAGGGCTTAATCGCGCGTCGCCGCGCAGTTCGCCATCTCCCCAGGGCCTTAAGATCTTCATATGGTTGAGGCGCTGGCCGCGTCCCCTTGCCTACCCGCCGCGTTCAAGCTCCCTTAGGGTCCGCGGCGTTGGGCTTCGCTTTGCCTGGAAAGCTCATTCGCCCTAATAGCCCACTGCGCGATATCCGTTCGTCGGGCCATGGGGTTTACCCCCCGCTCTTTCAGCCTCCGCCTCGCGGCGGCCCCCTTACCGTTGGCTAACGGATCCCGCCCCAGGTCCGTCGCGGTTTTTCGCCGCCTAAGTTATTAACTTCCCTGCCAGGCGCTCCATGTGGGCTAGAGAGCCTAGCTGGCCCCTAAGGCTCATTTCATTCTGTTTTGCGCTTGGCTAAAGGTTTTGGTATAATAATCTCAAGCTGGAAACAGACGCTAGCAAAAACGCTGTTTTATGACCTCTTGGAAGAGTTTAATATTTTATCCTATTTAATATTTTCCTCGTATTTATTTTTATTAGGCTTAATAATGA
>JAITIH010000062.1 GCA_031279525.1 Deltaproteobacteria bacterium
CCAGGACGGCCCGGCGGGACAAGCGGATCTTTCCGGCCTTATCGATGCCTAAGACCTTCACGTCGAAAACGTCGCCCTCTTTGACCACGTCGGAGACCCGCTGGACCCTTTCGCTGGCCAGCTGGGAGATATGGACCAGCCCGTCGGTGCCGGGCAGGATCTCCACGAAGGCCCCAAAGTCCACGATTTTGACCACCCGGCCAGAGTAGATCTTATCGACCTCCGGGGCCTGGGTGTGAAGCCGGACCGCGGCCACCGCGGCCATGGCCTTTTCCTGGGAGGGGGCGTAGATGGTCACCTTACCGCTGTCCTCGACCTCTAACCGGGTGTCGGTCTCGGCCTGGATGGCCTTAATGATCTTACCGCCTGGGCCGATGACGTCCTTAATCTTATCCGGGTTAATCTCAATGACCGTGGTCTTGGGGGCGTACTGGGAGATCTCCGCCCTGGAGGCTTTTATGGTCTTGGCCATGGCCGCTAGGACGTGCAGCCGGCCTTCCCGGGCCTGGGCCAGGGCCCGGCCCATAATCTCCCGGGTCACCCCGCTAATCTTAATGTCCATCTGGACGGCGGTCACGCCTTCCTTGGTGCCGGCCACCTTAAAGTCCATGTCGCCTAGGTGGTCCTCGTCGCCTAAGATGTCGGTCAAAACAACCACCTGGTCGCCCTCGACCACCAGACCCATGGCCACCCCGGCCACCGGGGCCTTAATGGGCACCCCGGCGTCCATTAAGGCCAAAGAGCCTGAGCAAACCGTGGCCATGGATGACGACCCGTTGGACTCCAAGACCTCCGAGACCACCCGGATGGTGTAGGGAAAGGACTCGTGGGGCGGGAGGACGGCCCGAAGGGCCCGCTCGGCCAAAGCCCCGTGGCCAATCTCCCGACGGCCGGGCGCCCCTAAGCGTTTAACCTCGCCGGTGCAGTAAGGCGGGAAGTTGTAGTGGAGCATAAAGGCCTTGGAGCTGTCGCCAATGACCGTGTCCAGCCTTTGGTCGTCGTAACTGGTGCCTAAAGTGGCGACTCCTAGGCTCTGGGTCTCGCCCCGGGTGAAGATGGCCGAGCCGTGGGCCCTAGGCAGGTAGCCCACCTCGCACTGGATGGGCCGAACGTCGGTGAGCCCCCGGCCGTCGATGCGCTGGCCTTTTTCGAGGATGAGGCCCCGCAAAATCTCCCCTTCCAGCTCGTGGACGGCCTTGGAAATGTCGGCCCCGCCCTCCGGGTGGCTCTCAATGAGATCTCCTTTAACCTTAACGCCTAGCTCGTGGATTTTCTTCTGGCGCGGCTGCTTTTCCTTGGTGGTCAAAGCCTCCAGCATGGCCTCGCGGTAGTCGGCCTTGACCTTGGCCATGAGGGCCTCGTCGCGGGCCGTCTCGGGAGCCGGCCTTTTGGGTTGGCCAAGCTTTTTGTGGAGCTGCCGCTGCAGGTCGAGCAAGGGGGCCACGGCCTTTTGGCCCAAGAAAATAGCCTCTAAGATGTCGGCCTCCTTGGCTTCCTTGGCCCCGCCCTCGACCATGACCACGGCCTCGTCGGAGGCGGCGATGATGAGAGTCAGATCGGCCGCCTCTAGCTGAGCCTGGGTGGGGGCCACCACCAAGGCCCCTTCAACCCGGGCCACCCGGACCCCGGCGATGGGGCCGTTAAAGGGGATGTCGGACAGGGTCAGGGCGGCCGAGGCCCCCAGCATGGCTAAAAGGTCGGGATCGTACTTATCGTCCACGGACAGGGCTTGGGCGATGACTTGGGTCTCGTAGGCCCAATTTTTGGCGATCAGGGGTCGACAGGGCCGGTCGATGAACCGGGAGGTTAAGGTTTCTTTTTCCGAGGGACGGCCAATTTCTCGACGGAAGAAATTACCCGGAATCCGGCCCACGGAATAGAACCTTTCCTGATAATCCACCGTCAATGGCAAAAAATCAATGCCTTCCCTGATTTCCTGGGAAGCCTGGGCGGTGGCCAGGATCACGGTCTCTCCCATGGTGACCACGACCGAGCCGGAAGCCTGCTTGGCCAACCGGCCGGACTCAATGGTAACTTTGGAGTCGCCAAACTTGGTTTCTACTTTCATCAAATTTCTCCTTGCCCATGCCTACGTGGCGGCCAGCCGCCAACGGCTGGCCAGCGGGGCGAAAGCGCGGCCTTTCCTTTAAGGCGAGGGGCGCCTTCATTAAAAAATAAAAAAAGGGCCAGGCCCGAGCTACCTCCGCGCGGGCCCTTTTCGCCCACCGCTCTACTTCCGAAGGCCCAACCGGCCAATCAGCTCCCGGTAACGGCTAACGCTCTTTTTACGCAAGTAGTTTAGAAGCCGCCGCCTTTGGCCGACTAGCTTAAGCAAACCGCGGCGAGAGGCGTGGTCTTTGTGGTGAGTCTTGAAATGCTCTGTCAGATTGGCGATGCGCTCCGTCAAAAGGGCCACTTGGACCTCGGGGCTGCCGGTGTCGCTTTCGTGCTTACGATAGGTGGCCAATAACTCGGCCGTTTTCTCTGGGGTAATGGACATGCGTGATCTCCTTGCCGCGCATAGGCTCTATTAGTCGCTTTTCGGCGACCGAAAAACCCGCGAGGGCCGCAAGAAAGGCCCTGGGGGCTGGCCCCGCCCTTGGCGGGGCTCTAGACGCCCTATGGCCAGTAGCTGGCCGTGGGGCTCAATAATCTTAACCAATCCCGCCCATTTCGCCAGAGGCCGCGGGGAAGGGCTCAAACTAGCCTCGCCCAATGACTCGCCAAATGACTCGTCTAAAGGGGGGATCGGGCCTAGGCTGGCGGCCGCGCGCTCTTGACTCGGCGTCGACGCGACCGCCGGACTTACTCCCAAGGGCCAGGCGGGCAAATTTATCCCGCCGCCATGGGCTATCGTTTGGGCTTGGCTGGCCGTCACCTCGACTTCCGGCCACGAGCTCAAAGCCTCGCGGGGGGTCAAAAGGCGCGCGGCCAGTTCCGCCCTAGTCTCCGGGAGGCCCTGACCTGGGGCCAAGACGAACTCGCCAATCCGATCCCGCCGAAGCTTTTGCAAGGCTCCGCCGCCTAGGCTCAAGGCCAGCCCTAAGTCGCGGGCCAAAGAGCGAACGTAAAAGCCGGCCGAAACCGTGGCCCGAAAAACCGCCGTCGGCGGGTCCCAAGCCAAAAGGGTCAGCTCAAAGGCCTCGACCATTTGCGGGGCGAGGGTAAGGGGCCGCCCAGCCCGGGCCCTTTCGTGGGCCACCTGGCCGCCCACCTTCTTGGCCGAAAAATCCGGGGGCCTTTGACCATGGGGGCCCAAAAAAGAGGCCAAGGCCGACTCGACCGCCGCCTGGCTCGGCCAGGGGCCGGCCCATTGGGCGAGGGTCTTACCGGTCACGTCGTCGGTGTCTGTGGCCAATCCCAAGGCCACGGTGGCGAGGTAGGCTTTGTCGTGGCCGGAAAGGTAAGGGGCCAAGCGAGTGGCCGGGCCCAAAAGAAGGCCCATCAGCCCAGTGGCCAAGGGATCCAAGGCGCCCACGTGGCCCACGCCGCGCTGGCCGCTGATTTTGCGGACGGCCCGGACCAGATCGTGGCTGGTCGGCCCTTGGGGTTTATCCACCAACAAAAGGCCCGAAAGCTCCCCCTGGCTCACGAGGGGCGGCCCGCTCGCAAGGACCATAGGCCAATTTGTCGCCGATTGGTCATCATAAACGGTTCGCCCCAAAAGCGAAAGCCTAAGGCCGACCGCGGCTACTTCCGCCGCAAAAACTTAGGGGCCAGGGCCAAAAATTTTTTCCGGACCGCGATCGGGTCGCTTTCCGGGTCGGAGTAGGCCGCCGCCTGGCGGTGGCCGCCCCCGCCTAAACTCTCGGCCAACTCTTGGACGCTGTAGTTAAGGCCGCACCTTAAGCTGACCCTAACGCGCCCGTGGCCGTCCACCCGAAAAAAAGCCGCGGCCTCGGTGCCGTTCATGGCTCTAGGGTACTCCACGAAGCCCTCCATGTCGTCTAAGGTGGCCCCAGCCTCGTCCAACATGGCCTGGTCGACGGTCATGCTGGCCAAAAGGCCGTCCAAGGAGATCTCCAAGGTCCCCAAAGCGGCCCTTAGGAGCCGGACTCGGGCCTGGGTCCAGTTGCGTTTTAAGCGGCTGACCACGTAGTCGCTGCGGGCCCCGGCCGCCACCAGGAAGCTGGCCTGCCGAAAGCACTCGGGCGTGGCGTTGTTCTGGGAGAAAAAGCCCGTGTCCGACATGATGGCCGCCAAAAGGGCCTCGGCCATGGGCCTGGTCAAGCTGACTCCTAGGGCGCTTATGACCGGGAAAACCAGCTCGCCGGCCGAGGAAACGTTAGAGCTATGCAAAAAAGCCACCGGCTTAGACCTTCTGGGGTCGCCGGGGTGGTGGTCGACGACTAGCCTGGGCGGCAGAATGGCAAGGTCGGAAAAGCCGTCCCAGACCCGATCCGGGTGGGGGCAGTCGACTAAGACCAATAAATCGAACCCCCAAAACTCCGAGGCCTCTCCCTTAAAGAGCCGGTAGTCGGCGATGCTCTCCAAAAGAAAGAGCAGGTGCTGGTACAAGCGGCCGCTATAACCTAAGACGACTTCCCGGCCCAAGCTCCTAAGGGCCAAGGCCAAGGCCACGGCGGAGCCTAGGCTGTCGCCGTCCGGGTTGGCGTGGCCAATGATTAGGGTCTTCTGGGCGGCTAATAGGGCTTCGACGAAACGCGGGTCCGCCTTACTCCCCAGGTCTTCGGCCTCGGCCAGGCCAGGGTCGGAAGATAGATCGGGGCTTAGGTTGGATCTAGCGCTCAAAGTCTTTTCGGGATCCCGACTCACGATTCGACCTCCAAGTCGGTTTCGCCCTCAAATGCGGGCTCGCCTAAGGGATCTAAGCGTCCCTGGCTAGCGCTCGCGTCCTGGCTCGAGGTCGCGATTTTCTTCGCTTGGCTTTGGCTCGCGGCTTTGTTCGGCTGGCCTTGGTTTTCCGCCTTCTTCGTTTGGCCTTGGCTTGCGGCTTTCTTCGGCTGGCCTTGGTTTTCCGCCTTCTTCGTTTGGCCTTGGATTGCGGCCTTTTTCGCTTGGCCTTGACTTGCGGCCTTTTCCGCTTGGCCTTGGCCCGCGGCCTGGCTCTCAGTCCTTTCAGCTTGGCCTTGGCTCGCGCCCACTTCCCGTCTCAAACCCGGGGTCGACCCCAGATCCGAACTCGGCTCCAAACCGGATTTTGAGCCGGATTCCGAGCCGGACGGCGAGCTAGATCCCGAGCCAGGTTCCGAGCCCGCATCCGGGTTGGCGGCCCCCGGCTCGCTTTTAAGCTCGGCTAAGACCTTGACGATGCGCTGGGCGTAGGACGGATTGCGGTCGAAGACGAAGGTCAGCTCCGGGACGGCCCTAAGGCCTAAGGTTCCGGCCAAGCGGGACCGAATGAAGCCCGTGGCCTTCTTTAGGGCCCGCTCCGCCCCCAAGCGGCCGTTCTCGTCGCCTAAGACGCTGAAAAAGACCACGGCTTTGCCCAAGTCGGCCGAGACTTGGGCTCGGGTGACGGTGACCGGCTTAAGGCGCGGGTCGTCGCTGTGGAACAACAGCAACTCGGCCACCTGGGCCATTAACAGCCGGTTAACCTTTTCCAGGCGTCTCTGGCTCATGGTCGCCCCAATCCCCCGTCTCGCCCCAGGCCGCGCAATCCAAAAAAGAGTCCACCACCTGGGCTTCGGCGTTGTCTTCGATAAAATTCAACAAATGATCCAAAACGCCGTTTAAGATCCGGCCCTCGGAACCGCAGACCGTAAAGCCTAAAACGGCCAGACCATGGGTATCCTGGGCCCCCACCTCGGCGGCCGAGACGTTGAAGCGGGCTTTGACCCGCCCGAGCAAGCTTGCGACCACCTTCCTTTTTCCCTTGAGGCTGCGGTTGCCAGCTAGACTAAGCGTCACCTCCAAAACGCCGACTAACACTTTAAGGTCACCGGGAGGCTTCCTGGCGGGTCTGCTCGGCCCTTTCCACGGCCTCGTTAATCAAGTCCACCGTGGCCGCCGTCTCCTCGATCTGATAGGCCTCGATGCGGTCGCCCACCCTTACGTCGGAGAAATTGTCGAGGCAGATGCCGCACTCGTGGCCGCTGGTCACTTCCCGGACGTCGGCCTTCTCGCGCTTTAAGGACCCTATCCGGCCCTCGTAGATGGGCTTGCCGTCCCTTAGAAGGCGGGCCCGGGCCCCCCTTTGGATCTTGCCGTCGACGACGTAAGAGCCGGCCACTGGGCCCACTTTGGTGATCAAGAAGATGGCCCGAACATCGGCTTGGCCGAGGACTTTTTCGCTCTTAATGGGGTCTAAAAGCCCGGCCATGGCTTCCTTGATGTCCTCTAAGAGCTTGTAGATGACGTTGTAGTGGCGGACTTGAACTTGCTCCCGCTCGGCCAGCTCCTGGATCTGAGCGGTGGGCCTGACCCCAAAGCAGATAATGAGGGCTTTAGAGGCCGAGGCCAGCATGATGTCCGTCTCCGAGGCCATCCCCGTGGAGTGGTGCAGAACTGAAATCTTGATCTCCGGGGTGGAGAGCTTGCCGACCGCGTCCAAAATGGCTTCCAAAGAACCCTGGACGTCGGCCTTGACGATGAGGTTTAAGCCCTTAACCGCCCCGGCCTTGATGTGGTCGAAAAGGTTTTCCAAGGTCAGCTTGGAGGTCTTGACCAGCTCGCTCTCCCTTTGCTTCATCTGGCGGTGCTGGCTAACCTGGCGGGCCTGCTTTTCGTCCTCCATGACGATGAACTCGTCCCCGGCCTGGGGCACCCCAGAGATGCCCTGGATCTCCACCGGGATGGAGGGGCCGGCCGTCTCGACCTTCTGGCCCTGGTCGTCGTAAAGGGCCCGAACTTTCCCGTAAAAGGCCCCGCAGACGTAAGGGTCGCCCAGCTTTAGGACTCCGTCGCCGACGAGCAAGGTGGCCATGGCCCCCCGGCCCCGGTCGAGCCTAGCCTCAATAATCCGGCCGCGGGCCGGGCCCTCGACCCGGGCCTTTAGGGCCAAGACGTCGGCCTGAAGCAGAATCATCTCCAACAGCTCGTCGACCCCTTGGCCGGTCTTGGCCGAGATGTCCACGAAAACCGCTTCCCCGCCCAAGTCTCCGGCGATTAAGCCCAACTCGGTCATCTGCTGGCGGATGCGGCCGGGGTTGGCCCCGGGCTTGTCGACTTTGTTGACGGCCACGATGATGGGAACCTTAGCCGCCTTGGCGTGGTCGCAGGCCTCTCGGGTCTGGGGCATGACCCCGTCGTCGGCGGCCACGATTAAGATGACGATGTCCGTGACCTGGGCTCCGCGCGAGCGCATGGAGGTGAAGGCCTCGTGGCCCGGGGTGTCCAAAAAGGTGATGTGCCGATCCCCGACTTTCACGTGGTAGGCCCCGATATGCTGGGTGATGCCCCCGGCCTCGCCCTCTTGGATCTTGGTCTTCCGGATGTAGTCGAGCAGGGAGGTTTTCCCGTGGTCGACGTGGCCCATGATGGTCACCACTGGGTAGCGAGGCCCGGTGGGGTACTTGTCGTCCACTTCCGGCAGGGGCAGGTAGTCGCCCTCGTCAAAGGCCGACTTCTCCACCTCGTAGCCAAACTCGGCGGCCACTAAGGTCGCGGTGTCGAAGTCCAAAGACTGGTTTAGGCCGGCCATGACCCCCATGGTCATGAGCTTCTTGATGATGTCCCCGGCCTTTAGAGACAGCCGATGGGCCAGCTCGGAGACGGTGATGACCTCGTCGACCTTGATGCGCCGCTTGATGGCCTTGGGCGTGGTGATCTCAGTCTTGGCCTGGGTTTTCTTGGGCTGCTTGGCCTTTTTGGAGCGAGCCCGCTCTAAGGCCCCTTCGGGGTATAGGTCAGTCCGCTCGACCACTTCCCGTCGCTTGCGGGCGGCGAAGTCGTCGGTCGGTCGGTCGTGGCCGGCCCCCTTCTTCTTCCTGTCCCGCTTGCGGGAGTCGTGGTCCGCGGCCGGGGCGGTCCCAGGCCGATCGGGCCGCGGTCCGCCGGGC
>JAITIH010000094.1 GCA_031279525.1 Deltaproteobacteria bacterium
GGGGAGCTTTTCCAGGAGATCGTACGTCTTTTTAAAGTCCGCCTCGCTCTCACCGGGAAACCCCACTAAGACGTCGGTCCCTAGGGCCATGGGCCCTAGGCTTTCGACGAACTGGCCCACCACCCTTTGGTAGTCGTCCCGGCCGTAAGGCCGGCCCATGCGTTTTAAGACCGCGTCGCTCCCGCTCTGGAGGGGGGCGTGGGCGTGCGGGGCCAGCCAGCCGTAGCCAAACGCCTCGCGGGCCAAGGGGAGCTCCATGGGCTCAAGCGAGCTAAGCCGAAGCCGAAAGGCCAGGCCTTTGGGCGCCTCCCGGTGGATCAAGGCCAGAAACTGGCGCAAATCCGTCCCTAAGTCGAGCCCATAGTGGCCCAAGTGGACCCCAGTCAAGACCGCTTCCTTGACCCCTTGGGCCAAAAGGGCCTTAAAGGCGGCCAAGGCCGCCTGGGGCGGGACCGAGCGGGACGGCCCCCGAGCCAAGGGCACCACGCAATAAGCGCAGCCCCCGGAGCAGCCGTCTTGGACCTTCAATAAGGCCCGGGTTCGGGCTTTGGGCGGCGGCGGGACCGGGCAGCCTTTGACTGGCGTAAGGAAGCTTAAGGCCTCGTCCCTTGGCCCGGCGGCCAGGGCCAGGTCGGCCAAGCCTGGGGCGGTTAAGCTGGCCGGGCTCAACTGGGCCAGGCAGCCGGCGATCGCCAAAAGGGCGAAAGGGTTGTCGCGCCTAAGCCGCCTTAGGAGCCTATAAGCCTCGCTTTCGGCCCGGGCCGTGACCGCGCAGGCGTTTAAGACCACCACGTCACAGCCGCGCGGCTCCCCGACCGCATACCCGAGCTCAATTAGCTTAGCCGTCAACTCCGCCGACTCGGCCTGGTTGACCTTGCAGCCCGTGGTCACTCCCGCCGCTTTCATGGGTTTTAATTGGCCGGGGCCAGGACCACCTTTCCGGCCAGCTGGCCGTCGCTAAAGACGGCCAGGGCCACGGCCAGGTTGGGCATGGCCACGGTCTGGGGCAAGGCGGCCGAAAAAGGCCGGCCGCCTAAGGTGAGCTTAGCATTGGTTAAGGGCAAGCCCCCGGCCAATTCCACGGCCTCCACCAAAACCTGGCTCCCGGCCTTGACCTTAAGGCGCCCGCCCAAGGCCAGCTCGTGAGTCTTTCCGTCGACGGTTAAGGTGACCTTTTTTAGCTTAGGCTCCAAAATCTCCAGATAAGCCTTAAACAGAAGCTTTTTGCCGTCCTCGGCCCCCAGCTGGTAAGTGGGGATCTGGCGGCCCGGCATGGCGAAGCGGGCGATCATGTCGGAGCCGACTTTGGCCGTGGTCCCCAAGTCGTCGCCGGTCGTGTCCCCGGGCCGGCCAATAAAGCCTCTAAGATTCATGACCGTCCCGACCGGGAGAGGCTCAGGGGAGGCGAGGCCGACTAAGCGCACCTTAGAGCCCTGGCCCACGGTCAGCCTTTCATCGGCCTTAAGCTCCACCGGTCGCCCGTCAACCTCTAGGCGAAAGCCGTAAAAGCTCTCGCTCCCGCCCCCGGGCCGCGAGCTTGGGTCGCTTGAGCTTGGGCCGCCGCCAACTTGGCTGGTCGCCTTTGGCCCCATCGGCGGGCCGCCGGCCGCCGGGGCCTCGCCCGCGGCCGGCTGGCCGGCGGCTCGCAAGTCCACCCCGGCCCCGGCCTGGGCGGTCAGGGTCGAGTCGGGCCGCTTAAGCTGGGGGGAGACAGAGCCCGGCGGGAGGAGCCCCACCTGGACCTGGCCAAAGGGGACGTTATCGCGGCGGGCGATAATCTTGGTCTCTTTGTGGATGGCCAAAGGAAGCCTAATGTCGTTAATGCTTCCGACCCCCACGACGTCGACGGACAAACCTCGGTCGTAATTGGCCCCCACGTGGATGACCTCGACCAGGTCGCCTGGGTTGACCAATAAGGTCTGGCCGTCGGAGACGGCGACGGGCAGGCGCCCGTTGACCGAGACGATCAGGTAGCTAAGGCTAGGCGGGGCCAGGTTGACCCTAGGGCTTTCGGCGATGACCCCGTAAAGCTCCATGAAGGCGTTGACGGCCAGGTTGTGCTGGCGAACCTTCATCTCCAAAGACGGCAGTTGCTTGGAGGTCTCCAGCCCATAGGCCGGGATGCCTAGCTTAGTTAAGGCGTAGAAGGTGGCCGAGGCCCTTTGTTCTTTGTGTTTAGAGTTTTCGGAGATGGTGTCGTGATTGGAGAAATGAAATTTGTATTTTTCCTCAGGGATGCGCTTGTTGATGAGCTCCACCGCTTTTCGGGCTTCCTGGCCTAGGTGGAGGACGCGGCCGGTGGCCGGGTGGGCGTAGACCTCGGCGTCGGCGATGACGCACTGGCCGTAGCGGGAGGGATTGGCCATGTCGCTCTCCCAAACTGGCCGAAAAAAACCCGACCCGTCGTGGAGATTCAACAACAAATCGCTTTCGGCCATGAGATTTTTTATGATCTCCACCGTCCCGCGATCGGGGTCGAGCTCTTTTACGCCCGCGAACTTGCGGTTCATGTCGCCCTCGTCGCCCCGGTCGAAGGCGATGATGGACCGAAAGTTGGCCCTGGGGACGACGATGAGGTTCCCGCGCTGCAAGGATAGATCGACGTAAAGGTCGGCCGACAGAAACCCGCCCGGCTCGTCGCCTTGGATCCCGCCGATGATCATGATGGTCGGGCCTTCCTGGCGGCCATAAATTTTATAAATTTCCAGCTCTTGGGGGGTTCCCTCGAAATAGACGATGTGCTGGCGGTCTTGGCCTAAATTGGCGGCCCAAAGATCCCCAAAAAGGGTCAATAAGCCGAAAACCAGAAGCGAAAGGGCGAGTCGCCGAAGGGCCAACCCCATGTCAAAGCTCCCCTAGCCGGATCCTTTTGCGCAGGACCAGCTCCCGAGTGTCCTCGTCCCAAGCCACGATCTCCACGCTTAAGACGGCTCCGCCGGGCGGCGTCGCGACTCGGCCTCGCACCACCTTGGAGGAGACGATGTTGTAACGGGCCCCGGCCGCGAACCCGGCTTTCGGGTCTTTCGCCGGAAATTCCGGGACAGGAGTTATTTTGACCTGGCCCCGGGCGTCGGCCACCGCGAAGAAGGCCACGCTACGGCCCCGGGCCCTTTGGCCCGGCTCCTCGGCTTGCTTTAAGATGAAGGAAAACTGCCCGTTGAGGGAAATTTTAAAGTCGTCCACCGCCAGCTGGTCGTTGTCGTCCGGCTGAGGCGGCCAACTAGCCCAGAGGTCGTTCCAAGCCTCGGTCTCGGGGTTAGAGGCTTGGGTCTGGCCCGAAAGGGCCTGGTCGGAGCCCGCCGCCGGGTAGCCCGAAAGGTTTCCTTGGCTTAGGCCGGCCGCCACGGCCGAGCCGGCGCCCGGGCCCGTTAGGTTAGCCGTCCCGTTAATCGGGTCAGTAAGGTTGGCCATCCCGTTAACCGGGTTAGAAAGGTTGGCCGAGCCCGTTAGGTTAGCCGTCCCGTTGGCCAGGCCCGGGTTTTTGGGCTCGGCCTCAGGCGAGGCCAAAAGCGGGGCCAAGGGCGGCCGGCCCCCGGCCGTCGCCTCGCCGGCGTCGGCCGAGCGAGCCACCGTGTCTAGCTCCTCTAAGAGCCTTCTGGCTTGGTCCGGGGCGGCCTGGAGGTCTTTTTGGTATTTGTCCAACTCGCTTTGGCGAATCAGGTACTCTAATCGGTCGGAGGCGGAGTCCCGAGCCTTTATGGCCTCCACCCATAGATAAGCCACCAAGCCTAAAGCCCCTAAGGCGGCCAAGGACAAGCAGCCCATCAGCCACAGAAAGCTGATGGACAGTCGTAGGCGCCTAGCCTGGCCGTCGGAGCCCAAGACCATGACGTGGAGGTAACGTCCTGGCTCCCGGCGGTTAGGGGTTTTGAGGTTGTTGGTTAGTTCCGACAATAAAAACTCCGCTCGTTAATGGCCGTAGCCACAGGTTTCGCCGGGCCGCGCGCGGCCCCTATCGATTAAGGGCCGCCAAAAAACCTCTCGCTTTTTGGCGGCCCTCTTTAGTCCGCCCTTTTAGGGCCTAAGCTGGGCCATGAAGGCCAAAAAGGCCTTTTAGGTCGCCTCGCCTTCTTGCGCCGTTAAGGCCGGGGCTGAAAAGTTTCCTCGACTATCCGCCACTGCCCGTCGAGGTATTGGAAACCTAGCGTCTTTTCGCCCTGGTCTTTGACCGTGTCGCTGGAGTAGTTCTGAATAAAGGTGGCCTTGGCCTTGGGACCTTGGACCTCGACCTTCAGGTCGGCGGCGGCCACGGCCAGATTTTTGGCCCGGCTCATGATGCGGCCCCGGTATTTTTTAAACCCGGCCAGGTTAAGCTTCTTTTCCGCGAAATAAAAATTCGGGGCGTAGAAGGAGAAGTAGCCCTCCTGGTCCCTAGCGTTCCAGGCCGCCAGCCAGCCGTTAACCACTAACCTTAGCTGGTCTTCCGCCGGCCGGTCCAAAGTGGCCTCGACCTCGGCCCCTTGGCCGAGGTCGGCGTCGCTCGCGACTGGGGACGTGGCTCTCTGGACCTCGGCAAGGCCTATGGCCGCCTCATGGGCCTCGCTGATGGTCCGCGGCGGCCCCTGCCGGCCGAGGACCTCGGCCAGATCCCGCGCGTCCGCGGCCTGGGCCATTTGAGTCGTTTGGGCCATTTGAGCCATTTGAGCCGCTTGAGCCGCGGCGCCCTGACCCTGAGCGGCGGGGCCATTGGCTCTAGCCTGGGCCGCTAAACTCGGCCCGCCCGCGCCTCCTGGGGCCGGGGAGCCGGCGGCCGGTGCCGCGTGGATCTTAAGGTCTAGGGCCGTCGACTCAATGGGGGTCCCGGTGGCCCGGGCGCTTGGGGCGTCGGTTAGATAGACCCCTGGGGCTTGGCCAACGACCTCGTTAAAGGCCACGAGGTTGCCGGGGGCTTTGGGGCTGGCTTCCTTAGCGGCCACCAAGGGCGGGCCCGCCTCGGCCGGCCGGCCGGGCCTTGGCGGGTCGGCCGCCTCGCTGGCCTCCGGGGCCGCCTCTTCCGAGGCGGCCTTAGCCGTTTCTTGGCTAGACGCCCCAGCCTCCAGAGCCGCCCGGGCGCTTTCCTCGTTGGCCGCCTCGCTGGCCGAAAGGGGCGCGGGCCTTAAGGGCGGAGCCAGAGGGGCCAGGGCCCCG
>JAITIH010000119.1 GCA_031279525.1 Deltaproteobacteria bacterium
CTGGATTTATCCGCCAACGGGCTGTAAAATCAATATAATGTGAGATTTTGGCGTTCTAGACGCCGGTCTAGCCGTGGATTAATCCACGGAACCCTTGATTTAAAGCCACTTTGAGACGCCTAAAAATCCGTGAACGCTTACCTAAAAAGCTAGCTGAAAATCGTATCGTTTATGTGATAATAACCATTAATATAAGCATATAAATAAATTTATTTAATCTTTATAATTTGTTTTTTCAATATTTATTATTTTTTTGTTAGAAAATCACTATAGATCAATCCTTCGACGTCTAGAAAAGCCCTTGACAGGCCACCGCCGTTTTGGTAGCCTATACGTCAAAGTTCCATGAAGGCGACTTTTTTTCATCAGGAGATGAGAGCCGCTTTGGCCTAAAGCGAGCCCGCTTTGGCCATGGCCTAAGGTTTTTAACCATAAGATAAAGCCACGAAGGCCGCTCGATAGCGTTTTATTTACGCTAGGGGCGGTTTTTTTCGTTTGAGCCTTCATGGAGAGCCATCATGAAAAAATTTACTATTTTGCCGATTGCTTTTCTTCTTTTGGCCCCGACCATTTGTTTGGCCCATTTCGGCATGTTGATACCCTCGGCCCCTACGGTTATGGAAACCAAGGACTCCACCGTCACTCTAGACGCCAGGTTCTGGCACCCCTTTGAGGGCCAGGGCATGAACTTGGAAAAGCCCAAGAGCTTTCAAGTTTACGTCAATGGGAAAGCCAACGATCTTCTCTCCGCCCTTAAAGAGTCTAAAGACGGGAACTTTAAGACTTGGAGCTTAAGCTACAAGATCGCCGGCCCCGGCCTTTACGAGTTCGTCATGGAGCCCCAGCCCTATTGGGAGCCCGAAGAGGACAAGTACATCATTCACTACACCAAGGTTTACGTGGACGCCTATGGGGACAGCGAGGGCTGGGACCAGCCCACCCCGGGCCTTAAGACGGAAATCGTCCCGTTGGTTAAGCCCGGCGCCCTTTACGCCGGCAACGTCTTCGTCGGTCGGGTCCTTTTGGATGGCAAACCGGTGGCCGGTGGCGAGGTGGAGGTCGAGTGGCGCCCCGGCTCGGGCAAGATTGGCCAAGCCCCCTATGAGAGCATGGTCACCCAGGTGGTCTTGACCGACGACGACGGGATTTTTTATTACTCTCCCCCCACGGACGGCTGGTGGGGGTTCGCGGCCTTAAACGACGCCGATTATAAGATCCCCTTTGAAGGCAAAGATCGCGACGTGGAGCTGGGCGGAGTTTTGTGGGTCTATTTCCACAAGTTCCAGCCCGCCGTGGCCGCCTCGGCCAAGTAGCCAGAGGCGGCCGTTTTCGCCAGACTTTCGCTTTAATCAAAGGAGCTTAAAATGTCGCGTAGAGCTAAGCGAGCCCTTTTGGCCGCGGGGCTGGCCTTTGGCGTATTGGCCTGGTCGGCCCTAAGCCCGGGGGAGCTTTTGGCCCACGGGGTCTATATTTACGGCTGGGGCGAGGGGGACCGGATTTGCACGGATAGCTACTTTAGCCGGTCCGACAAGGTCCAGGGCGGGGTGGTCCAGATTCAGCAAAACGGTCAAGTCCTCGTCGAGGGCCGGACCAACGACCAGGGCGAGGTTTGTTTTCCTCGGCCCCAGGTGGCCGGCGACTACCTATTGGTTGTGGAGGCCGGCGAGGGGCATCGGGCCGAGTTTAACCTAAGAGCCGTGGATCTTCCGGCCCTTTCGGCGGCCCCCGCCGCGTCGACCGATCCGGCCGCGGCCGCGCCTTTGGGCCAGACGGCCCCCGTCGCGTCGACCGATCCGGCCGCCGCCGCGGTCGTTTCTTTGGAGGCCCTAAAATCCGTCCTCCAGGACGAGCTAAGGACCCAGTTGGGCCCCATCAACCGGTTCTTAGCCCAAAGCCGCGAGGCTGAGAATGGGCCGCCTAGCTTCCGGGAGGTCGTTGGCGGCCTAGGCTGGGTCGCGGCCATCTTTGGCGCGGTTTTTTGGGCGAGAGGCCGGCGCCAGCCCAAAAGCTAAGGTTTTTTCCGTTAACCATTCTAAGGTGTTTACATGCATATTTCCGAAGGCGCTATATCTCTACCGGTCTTGGCCATTGGCGGGGCGTTGGCCTTAGGCGGCCTCTATAAGGGCCTTAAGGCCATTAACGAAGAGGACATGCCCAAGGCGGCCATCTTGTCGGCCGTCTTTTTCACCGCCTCCCTCATTCGCGTCAGCGTTGGCTTCAGCTCGACCCACTTGGTCTTAAGCGGCTTGATTGGGCTCATTATGGGCTGGGCCGCCTTTCCAGTCATATTCCTGGCGCTTTTGCTCCAGGGGATTCTCTTCCAATTTGGCGGCTTGACCACTTTAGGACTGAACACCTTTAACATGGCCGCTCCCGCCGTTTTGGTCGCCTGGCTATTTAACCGGCCGGTCAACGGCTCAAACTCCGCGATCTCCTCGATCGCCGGCTTTTTGACCGGGAGCCTGCCCATCCTCATGTCGGCCTTGCTAGTCGGCGTTTCCCTGGCCACCACCGACGAGCGGTTCATCAACGCGGCCAGGGCCGTCTTCTTGGCGAACTTGCCCATCGTCCTCATCGAGGGGTTTGTCTGCATGTTTTGCGTCCAATTTTTAAGAAAGGTCCGGCCGGCAATTTTGCGGCCGCAAGCGGCTTAAGCTTAGCCTGGCCTAAAATTTAGGCGGGGTCGGCCAAACTCTTGGTCGATCCCGCCTTTTTCGTTTCCTTGGCCGCGAACCCCTTGAAGCTTTTTGGGGCCCCTTTGGCCATAAAGGCCTCTTTAGCCTTAAAGGCCCCTTTCGCTTTCAAAGCCCCTTTCGCTTTCAAAGTCCCTTTCGCTTTCAAAGTCCCCCTTCGTTTTCAAGACGACCCTGGCTAAAGAGGCCCTTTTTTGGGGGCCTTGTTTGCCCAAAGTTTCGCCAACGGCCTTTATCTCTCTGAATTTGGTAGGTTTTCCAAGGCGGCCTTGGCTATTTCAGCCAGTTTGAGGAAGTCGATCTTGCCCATGGGGGCAAGGGGAATTTCCGGGACGGCCAGATGCTGCTTGGGGCAGGATATCTCGGTGAGGCCCCTGGCCAGGATGGCCTGGCGGAGCTTGGCTAGGTCCGGGGCGGGGTTTTGGGAGACTAAAAGGAGCCTTTCGCCTCTTTCCTCGTCCGGGATGGCTAAGACGGCCGTCTTTTCCTCGGGGAAGGTCTGGGCCGCGACTTCCTCCAGAAGGGCCAGGGAAATCATCTCGCCCTTGATTTTGGCGAACCTCTTTAAACGGCCCTTGATCCAGACGTACCCCTCTGGGTCGACCTCCACGACGTCCCCGGTGTCGTGCCAGCCGCCCTCGGGCGGCTCGATTTGGCCTGGGTTTTCCGGATTGATGTAGCCCATCATGACGCTGGGGCCCTTGATCAGGAGCCGGCCGCCGCTCTCTAGGCCCTCGACCGGCTCTAAGCGCCACTCCATCCCTGGCAGGAACTGGCCGACCGACCCGATTCGGGAGCGCAAGGGGGTGTTGACGGCCACGATGGGCGAGATTTCGGTGACCCCATAGCCCTCGTAAAGCTTTAGGCCAAATTTTTTAAAGTAGAGGTCCATGGTCCGGGACTGGATCTTCTCGGCCCCCAAAATGACGAGGCGGGCCTTAAAGAAGTCGTAGGGGTGGGCGTTTCTGGCCCAGGCGGCGGCGAAGGAGTCGCTGCCTATTATGACCGTGGCCTGGGAGTCGTAAATCAGCTCGGGGATGGCCTTTAGGCGCAAAGGGCTTACGTAGCAAAAGGAGCGTATCCCGGAGACCAAGGGCAGGACCAGGCCGATGTTTAAGCCAAAGGCGTGGAAGCAGGGCATGGAGTTGAAGAGGACGTCGTCGGCGTTGACCGGAACCAGGCAGCGGGCTTGAAGGATGTTGCTCAAAAGGTTCTCGTGGCTGAGGGCCACCCCTTTGGGGCTGGCTTCTGAGCCGGAGGTGAAGAGCACGGCCGCGAGGCTTTCTGGCGCGGCCGGCCGGCCGCGCCAGAAAAGCCCTTTAAGCTTGTCGCCGAAGCTAAAGCTAAGCTCGTCTAAAAGAACGGTCTCGACCGCCAGCCCGGCCAGGCCCAAAGACGGCCCGACGGCGGCCAAAAATCGCTTGGCCGAGACGAGGGTTTTAACCTGGGCCGTGGCCAGGGCCGACTTTAGGTGGCCGCGGCCTTGGCTGAAGTTTAGGACCACCGGGACCCGGCCGCCGGCCCACAGGCCAAAGACGGCCGCGGCCAGGGCCAGGCCGTTGGGGAGAAGCAGGCCGACCTTTTCCCCGGGCTCGGTCAGGGCGGCCAGGCGGCGGCCCAGGACGCGGGCCCGGCGGATGAAGCCGGCGTAGGTTAAGGGCCGGCGGTCGCCGTCCTCGATTATCCGCCTTTTGGGGCCGTAGCTTTTGGCGGCCTCGTTTAGGGCCCGCCAGAGATTCTTGCGGCAGTCGCGGGTCTTAAAGCTCGCGTCCAATAAGACGTCGTAAATGGCCCCGGAAAGGCGCCGACGGAAATCCTTGCTCCTTTCGCCGGGGAGCCGCGTAACGTTTAGGGGTCGCGGCGGGAAGACGGTCATGGCCATGGGCTCGCCACGGGGTCGGGTCCAGAGGTTTTTTCTTAGGCGACCGAAAACGGTGAACTCAAGGCCCTGGAAAATGACCGGGACGATCGGGACCTGGCATTTGGCGGCGACCAAGCCTGGGCCGTCGTGGATTTTCATTATGGAGCCGGTGGTGGTGATGCGGCCCTCGGGAAAAATAACCAAGGCTCGGCCGGCCTCGACCGCGGCCACGAGCTCGCGGAAGGAGAGAGGCTGGGTCTGGTTGATGGGAATGACGTCGAAAAGGTAGGTGAATATTCTCACCCACCAGACTTTGGACCAAGTGGCGTCGATGGCGAAGGAAAGGGGCCTAGGCGAGTAGGCCGTGAGCAAGACCACGTCCAGAAAAGAGCGGTGGTTGGGGACGATCAAAAGGGGGCCGTCGACGTCCAGGCTCTCCAAGCCTTTTATGGTGGGCCGGTAGACGGCCTGGACTATGGCCCCGGTCAAGGCCAGGATCGGCCCTTGGGGGACGACCCAGGCCGCGAGGGCGGCGATGGCCAGGGCCGT
>JAITIH010000148.1 GCA_031279525.1 Deltaproteobacteria bacterium
TTTGTGTCTGGACAATCGCTATAGCGCCACATTCCGTTGTTTCATGTCCTGGGGCGAAGCCAACGCTTCATGATCGTTTAGGTTTTTTTGGCGGTTTATGGGGGGTGAGGGGCGATTGGCTGCGGCTTTAAGGGCCGCATGGCTTGCCGGGGCCAAAGGGCCCCGGCCGGCTTGACCGCCCAGAAGGAGGGATGGGCGATTAATCTTCCATGCTGTCTTCGTCGATGATTTCGATGGTGTCTTCGGTCTCGTCGTTCGGGGAGGGCTCGTATTCCTTGACGTTTAGGCTGGTGATGAGCCCTTCGGCGATTTCCCTTAAGGAGAGAACCACTTCCTTATTGTTGCGGGCCGAAAGGGGCCGGGCCCCCTTTTTCAGCTGCCGGGCCCGTTCCGCGGCCAGGTGAACCAGGACGAACCTGTTTTCCACCATATTCAAACAATCTTCAACCGTGACTCTGGCCATATTCTCTCCAAAGGCGCCCTAAAAAGGGGAGGGGCGGACGGTTTAGGGTTAAAATTTTTAGCTATTGACCCGATCCTTTAAGGGCTTAGAGCACTTGAACTTGACGCTCTTAGTGGCCGGGATATGGATAGCTTCCTTGGTGCGGGGATTGAAGCCCGACCGAGCCGCTCGCTCGACCACGGCGAAGGAGCCTAACCCGGCCAGGGTGAGGGCTCCGGTCTCGGCGATTTCGTCGGTGGCCAACTCGATCAGACAATTTAAGGCCTTGGAAGCCTGGGACTGGGTCAGATTGGCGTTTTCGGCTATTTTAGCCACCAATTCAGCTTTGGTCATGAAATTCCTTTCTTGAAATCCATATTTTCGTCAGTTCCTAAGGCTTGAGGCCTGGCGGGTCAAGCCGCGGAACCGTTTCGTAAAATAAAATAAACTAAAAGAGTCTTAAAACTAAAAAAAAATAGAATTTAATACGGTTAAGTCTCCCCAGACTTCAAAAAAATCTAAGACTACCACAAAAAAAAGGGAAAAAAAAGACTAAATTCGGAATCTCAAAAAAGTTTTCCCCCCAAGGTCGCGAACTCCGATTTTAACCATGAAATCCCTATAATGCCTTTTTCCCGCCTCCTGGTCAAGGCCACGGTCGCCGCCGCCGGATAAGGCCCTAGGTCAAGCCCTCGCCCTAAGGCCCTGGTCAAGCCCTAAGTCAAACCCTCGCTCTAAGGCCCTGGTCAAGCCCTAAGTCAAGCCCTCGCTCTAAGGCCCTGGTCAAGCCCTAAGTCAAGCTCTCGCTCTAAGGCCCTGGTCAAGCCCTAAGTCAAGCTCTCGCTCTAAGGCCCCGACGCGGCGTTGAGCTGCGGCGGGTTGGCCGGAGAGTTGGGGTTGCCGAGCCCTAAAGAAACCGAAGAAGGCCTAAATCGGCCGTTAATGGACTGTATAAATCATTTTGATTGACTTTAAGCCATTAAGACTTACGCGAGATTTTTTTGGCTTTAATAATTCAACTTAAAACATTAATAAAACATATTAATCAAATAAAGAAATTCTTTTTTCAAAAATATGGGATGATTTTAGGTGGATCCAGGAGCCCTGGAATTTTTTACATTTTTTCCAGATCTGTTAAGATAGGCCCACTTAAGGCCCCCTGGCCTTTACCCTATCGTTGAGGTGTCTATTCTCTAACATGGTCGCTTATCGCAATGAGCTGGAAGTCGCCAACGAGCTCCCGCTGCTAGCCGTTCGGGACGTGGTGATTTTCACCGACATGATTTTGCCTCTATACATTGGCCGGGACGTTTCCATGGCGGCCGTGGAGGCGGCTTTGGCCGGCTCCAAGCAGTTGGTCATCGCCGCCCAGAAAATTCTCCATCAAGACAACCCCGACCCGGACGATCTTTATAAGATTGGCGCGGTGGCCCAGATCTTGCGGCAGTCGCGCCTGCCCGACGGGCGGCTCAAGATTTTAGTCCAGGGCCTGGCCAAGGCCCGGGTCGTCGAGGTCCTGGCCCGGGACCCCTACATCAAGGTGGGCCTGGAGGTCATCGAGGAGCCCCCGGCCCCGGCCGAGTCGGTGAAGCTGGAGGCCTTAAAGCGAAACGTCCGGGAAAAAAGCCAAAAGATTATGTCCCTTAGGGAGGTTCTCTCCGACGAGGCGGTCAGCCTCTTGGAGGGCCTAGACGACCCAGGGCGCTTAGCCGATCTGGTCATCAGCAACCTTCAGGTCAAGGTGACCGAGGCCCAGAAGGTCCTAGAGGCCATCGACCCCCAAGAGCGGCTGTCCATGGTCAACGACATCTTGAGCCAGGAGCTCAAGGTGGCCACCATGCAGGCTAAGCTCGACTCCGAGACCCGCGAGGAGATGGACCGGTCGCAAAAGGAGTTTTACCTGCGCGAGCAGATGCGGGCCATCAAAAAGGAGCTGGGCGACGACGTCGGCCGCGACGACGAGACCTTGGAGTACCGGGCCCGGATCAAAAACGCCCGCCTACCCAAGCGCGTGGCCTCGGAAGTGGCCCGGCAGTTGACCAGGCTCGAGTGGATGCACCCGGACGCGGCCGAGGCGGCCATCATTCGGTCGTACCTAGACTGGATCGTCGAGCTGCCCTGGTCGGTCAACACCCGCGACCGCCTAGACTTAAGGGAGGCCAAAAAGGTCTTAGACGCCGACCACTATAACCTCCAAAAGGTCAAGGACCGGATCTTGGAGTACCTCGCGGTCATGAAGCTGAACCATCGGCAGAAGGGCCCCATCATCTGCTTTTTGGGCCCTCCGGGGGTCGGCAAAACGAGCCTTGGCCAGTCCATCGCCCGGGCCATGGGCCGCAAGTTCGTGCGTTTTTCCCTAGGCGGCTTAAAGGACGAGGCCGAGATCCGCGGCCACCGCCGGACCTACATCGGGGCCTTGCCCGGCCGCATCATCCAGGGTTTGAAGACGGCCGGGACCAACAACCCGGTCTTCATGCTAGACGAAGTCGATAAGATCGGCTCGGACTTTCGGGGGGATCCGGCCTCGGCCCTTTTGGAAGTTTTGGACCCGGAGCAGAACGCCAACTTCTCCGACCACTACTTAAACCTTCCCTTCGATTTGTCCAACGTTATGTTCATCACCACGGCCAATTTTTTGGACTCCATCCCCCAGGCCTTAGAAGACCGCATGGAGGTCATTTACCTTTCCGGCTACACCGCCGAGGAAAAGGTGGCCATCGCCAAAAAGCACTTGATCCCGCGTCTTACCCGGGACCACGGCCTAAAGCCGGGCCTCCTCACCATCCAGGACTCGGCCATTAACCAGGTCATCGCCGGCTACACCCAAGAGGCCGGCTTGCGGGGCCTGGACCGTAAGCTCGCGGCCATCTGCCGCAAGGTGGCCCGCAAAGTGGCTGAGGGCCGGGACAAGCCTTACCGGGTGACCCAAGCCCAACTGGCCCGCTTTTTAGGCCCGCCGGAGGTCCTGCCGGAGCCGGAGCGGCTGGAGGGCCAGTCGGGCGTGGCCACGGGCCTGGCCTGGACCGAAAGCGGCGGGGAAATCATGTACATTGAGGTCCGGGCCATGCTGGGCAAAGGCAACCTCACCTTGACCGGCCAGTTGGGCGAGATCATGCGGGAGAGCGCTCAGACCGTCTTGGCCTACGTAAGAGCCCACGCCGTGGAGCTGGGGCTTTCTCGGGATTTTTTCGATTCCCAAGACATTCACATTCACGTGCCGGCCGGGGCCGTGCCTAAAGAAGGCCCCTCGGCCGGGACGGCCCTCATGACGGCCTTGCTCTCGGCCCTTTTGGACCGCCCGGCCCCCAAGAATCTGGCCATGACCGGGGAGATCACCCTCCGCGGTCAGGTCATGGCCATTGGCGGGCTTAAAGAAAAAGCCTTAGCCGCCCTAAGGGCCCGGGTCAAGCGCATCGTCATCCCCCGCCAGAACAAAAAAGATTTGGTCGAGCTGCCGGTCAGCCTCAAGAAAAAGGTGGAGTTCATCTTGGTCGACGACATCCAAGAGCTGTTGGCCGTGGTTTTCCCGGACTTTCGCTTCCAGCCCGCACCGGCTAAGCGCGAGGCCCCCAGGCTTAGGCGGCGGCCGCCGCGGCCTCGGCGCCGGGCTCAGGCTCAGCCGACGTGAGGACCGGGGCCTTTAAAGGCTGCCGGCTCTGCGGCCACAACTGCCTTGTCGACCGCTTCGCCGGCCAGGTGGGTCGCTGTGGGGCCGGCCAGAAGATCGGCCTGGCCCTGGGCGTGGTCCACCACGGCGAGGAGCCGCCCCTATCCGGGGTCTACCCGGGCGGCGGCTCGGGGGCCATCTTTTTCACCCGCTGCAATTTGGCCTGCGCCTTTTGCCAGAACTGGCAGATTTCCCAGACCGTCGGGGCCGGGGTGGAAGTCGAGGTCGACGTCTTGGTGGAGGTCATGTACCAGCTGGCCGAAGCCGGGGTCCACAACATTAACCTGGTCTCCCCTACGCCCCACGTGGCCGAGATCGCCAAGGCCCTAGAGCGGGCCAAGAACCGCGGCTTTAGGCTGCCCATCGTTTACAACACCGGCGGCTACGACTCTTTGCGCGCCCTGGCCATCATGGAGGGGCTGGTCGACGTGTACCTGCCGGACATAAAGATAGGCCAGGACCCGACCCTGGCTCCCGGGGAGCCAGACTCGGTGGCCATGCGCCTTTTTGGGGCCGGCGACTACGCCTTCGTCAATCAACAGGCCGTCCAAGAAATGCATAGGCAGACCGGGACCTTGACCTTGGACGGCCGGGGCCTGGCCGTTCGGGGCCTTTTGGTCCGCCATCTGGTCCTTCCGGACAACTTAGCCCGGACTAACCTGGTCTTGCCGTGGGTGGCCGAGCGCCTAGGGACCGACTCCTTCGTTAGCCTCATGGCCCAGTACCACCCCAACCACCGCCTAATGCGCGACGACGCCAGCGAGTATCGCCAGTTTCTGGGGCTGACCCGGCCCTTAAGCGTAAGAGAGTACGATCGGTCTGTGGACCAGGCCTGGGAGCTGGGCCTAGTCAACACCTTCGTTCAAGATCTAAGCGCGGCCGACAACTACCGGCCTGACTTTAGTAAACCAATCGTCTTTAACTGAAAAGGGCAAAAACCCCTCGCGCGCGAAAGGCCAACGGCGCGGCCGTCTTTCGCCGACCTAAACTTCAATAAACCCGATAGCCAAAAAAAGGCCCAAAAGAAGGTTTATGGGGGCGTCCTTAAGGGGCCCAAAGGCTAGATTGGCCCTAAAGAGGCCAGTAAGATTAGGTAAGGCCCTTGCGGCTATATAAGATAGATAGGGCTTAAGAGCGATCTTAATGGTTTAGGCGAAAGGGCCCGCCTAAAAAATAGCCCTAAAACGGGCCAAAAATCGTCTAGAGACTCCTCCCCGCGGTCCCGTCATGGGCTAAATGGCCTAAAACGGCCCCCTTAAGGCGCTAAAAAAGCGACCTTTCGGGCCCTAATCCTCGCCATTAGCCCCTGGCGCCTAAGCCAGAGACGGCCTCCTCTGGCTAGCCCTTGACCCAAAAACAAGACATTCTAACAATTTTGTCGGAAAGTTTCGCGAGGCCTTGCGGCCGCCCGCTGAGCCAAAAAGGCGGTTTTAGGCCCATTTTTAAGGTTAAGCTCGCGGATATTCCCGTAAATTAAGCTCTTTAGCCAATTTGAGCCTTAAAAACTTCGCCTTTTCCTCGGTCGAAGGCTTTTGGGCTTCAAAATCGGTCAAAGGCCTAATCGGCCTTCTTTTCACGTAAATGTCAGTATTTCGGTTCCATATGGCCGCCCCCGGTCCAATCTCCCGCCTCCTTAAAGCCCCCAAAACCTCAAAAAAGAACCCTCAAACTAATTTTAACCAATAAAATCAAGCAGTTATTCTTTAAAAAGGCGATTGGCCCTTTTTATGCTAGTAAGCTCTGCGTGGTTTGAATCAGCCTCCTAAAAAGACCAACCGGGGCTGGGCCCAAAAGCGGGCCGGGC
>JAITIH010000235.1 GCA_031279525.1 Deltaproteobacteria bacterium
AGAACATCGGCGAGCGCGGCTATAGCCTCTCCGGCGGCCAGCGGCAACGGCTGGCCATCGCCCGGGCCATCCTTAAAGACGCCCCCGTCTTGATCCTGGACGAGGCCACCTCAGCCTTGGACACCGAGTCGGAAAAAATGGTCCAGGCCGCTCTGGAAAACCTTATGCGCGGCCGGACCACCTTAGTCGTGGCCCACCGGCTTTCGACCATCGCCCGGGCCGACCGCATAGTCTTCATAAAGGACGGCCGGATCGCCGAGGAAGGCGACCATGAGACCCTCATGGCTCGCCAAGGCGACTACTGGCGGCTTTACCAGCTGCAATTCGCCGAAAGCGAGCTGGCCAAAGAGCTTTCGGCCGACCAAGGCCAAAAGGGCCCGGATCCGGCCGCCCCGGCTGAGCCCAACGGGGGGCGGCTATGAGCCATAAGCCGGTGGTGGAGTTTTTGGAGGGCGGCGGCTTTCTCTTGGCCTGGGCCTTGGAGGCCCCGGCCGGGGTCGACAAAAACCTAGAGGTCTTGGCCCCAGGCGGCCGCCTGGCCCGGCTCTCGCCAGGCCGGATTTTAGTCTCAGCCAGCTGCCCGGACCCAGGCGACAAGCCCGGCCGCCTGGCCTTTTTAGAAGATCTTCGGAAAAAGCGCGAGGCCCTAGCCCAGTCCCTGCCCTTAGAGGAGGTCTGGCGGGTCCTGGAGGGCGAGGGCCCCCAGTTCGACTACGAGCTTTTAGCGGGCCTGGCCTTTGGCCGGGACCCGGGGCCCGACGAGCTCTCGGCCATTCGCCGAGCCGTTTTAGCCGACGGCGTCTTATTCGCCTTTAGCCCCCAGGCGGCCACGCGCCATAGCCAAGAAGAAGCCGACAAAAAACGGCTCTTAAAGAAAAAAAAGCTGGCCCACCAGGAGTTTTTGAGCCAAGGGGCTAAGTGGCTAGCCGAGGCCAAAGCCCGCCGAGTGGCCCCAGAGCCGGAGTCGGCCGACCGGATCCGGAGCCTTCTTTTAGATCTAGCCATTAACGAGGCCGAGGCCCATGATCCCCGGACGGCCAAAGAGCTCCTAAAGGCCGCCGCCCTAGCCGAGACCCCGCAAGGGGCCTTTACGGCCTTGGTGGCCATTGGCGAGTTTCATCCCCACGAGTGCCTGGACGTTAGGCGCTTAGGCCTGGGCCAGCCCTTTACCGAAGAAGAGAAAGAGGCGGCCCGGCGAGTGTCCGCCTCCTTTTCCCTGACCGGCGGGCCCCGAGTCGACTTGACCTGTCTTTCGGCCCTGACCATCGACTCCGAAGGGGCCCGAGAGTACGACGACGCCTTGACCTTGACCCCAGGGCCCGACGGCTCCTTTCGTTTGGGCCTTCACATCGCCGACGTGGCCGCGGCCGTGCTCCCCGGCGACATTTTGGACGAGGCGGCCCGCCGACGGGCCGCCTCGATCTACCTGCCGGACGCCAAACACTCCATGCTTCCGGAGGAGTTGACCGACGGCCTTCTAAGCTTAAAACTAGGCGAGGTCAGACCGGCCTATTCCCTTTTGGTGGAGCTGGACGCCTACGGGGCCCCGATTAGCCACTCCTTCGCCCCCTCGGTCGTTAAGGTGGCCCGCCAACTCTCCTTCGACGAGGCCGACGCCTTATTGGGCCAAGACGAGGAGCTGGACCGCTTAAGCGATTTGGGTCGGCTCTTATTGAACCGGCGCTTAGAGTATGGCGGTCAGAACCTGGCCCTGCCCCAGCCGCACGTCCGCTTGGCCCCGGACGGCCAGATCCTCTTGGGGAAAACCACCTGGGACACCCCGGCCCGGCTCATGGTCGGCGAGATGATGATCTTGGCCAACCATCTGGCCGCCGAGACCTTGGCCCGCGAGCGGTTGGCCTGCCCCTTCCGCTACCAAGAAAAGTCCCGCGGCCGGCCGCTCTTAGGCCGGCCCCCCAAGGACCCCAAGGAGGCCCTGGCCCAGGACCTAGCCTTAAGGCGGCTGGTCGGCCGGGGCGGGATCGCCCTGACTCCCTCGCCCCACTGGGGCTTAGGGCTTCCCTGCTACGCCCAGTTCACCTCGCCCATCCGGCGCTACGCCGACCTCTTGGTGGCCCGCCAGCTAAGGTCCTTAAACGACCCGGCCTTGGCCCCCTACGATCACGCGGCCATGACCCAACTGGCCTACGCCGCCGACGAACTGCACCGGGGCGTCAAAAGGGCCCAAAACGCTCGGACCCGCTACTTTCTGACCCTGGCCCTGGCCAACAAAATCGGCGAGGAATTCGTGGGCTTAATCTACGAGCGCCAGCAAAACCGGGCCAGAGTCTGCCTGACCGACTTTATGCTGGAATTGGATCTCTTTAAACTGCCCCCAGAGGCCCGGCCGGGCCGAGAGGCCCGCCTCCGCCTAGCCCAGGCCGACGCGGCCGACCAGATCCTCCGCTTCGAATTCGTGGGGCTAGTCTAATTACGATGGCTTCGCAAAAAGCCCCCATAAAAGGGGCCGCCATTTAGGCGGCCAAAAAAACCTTAAAAAAAGGCCCGCCTAACCTAAAGGCCCCCAAAACTTCCCTAAGACGGGCGGCCTAAAGGGCCCAGGGGCCGCCTTCGCTGACCGATTTAGGGAGTTTTAGGCGCCTAACTTGGGGTTTTCCAGCGAAAAGGCCCTTAAAAAATGTTATATTAAAATCGACTTACTTAGAAACCAAAAAATCGCGCAAGGGGGAGGCGACCAATGAGTATTTTGACGGAGCCGCCCAAAGTAAAATTCTTTCTGGCCGCCTTTAGCCAGGACCTTAAACTCATAAATCTGGCCGTCGAAAGGCTAAGC
>JAITIH010000329.1 GCA_031279525.1 Deltaproteobacteria bacterium
GCCAACATGGGAAACCAGATGTCTCCGGCTCCCCGGATGGCCCCAAAGCAGCACAGGTAGACCCCATCGAATAGACAATAGAAGGCCACGAATTTCAACAGGTTCGGCCCGAGGGTCAAGATGAAATTCCGCTCGGCGAGGTTGACGTTGGGGTCTAAAAAGAAGGCCAGCAATGGGTTGGGGATTAGAACGAAAATCGTGGCCATGAAAACCACGTAGATGGAGATAAGGACCATCCCGCTCTTGGTGGACTGGGCCCCCTCGTCGGGCGCGCCCCGGCCGATGGCCTGGCCGACCAAAATGCTGACCGTCTGCCCGGCTCCTAACATCGGCAAAAATGACATGCCCTCGATGGAAAAAACTATGTTGTTGGTCGCCAGAGTCATGGCGTCCAGCCAGCCCACCGCCATGGCGAAAAACGTGTAGGCGAAAACTTCCATGAAAAACTGAAGGCCGCCCGGCCAGCCATACTTTATGAGCCTAAGGAAGAGAGGCGGATCCAGTTGGCGATGGCTAACTATCCCGTGACTTCGTTCCATTTTGGCGTTGAAAATCAAAAAGCCGAAAGCCACGGTGGCGGTCGTCCAGGAGACCACCGTCGCCACGGCCGCTCCCCTCACCCCCATTTCCGCGATCCAGACCTCCCCGCCGATCGTCACCCCAAAAATCAAGAGGTAATTTAAGGGAATGTTTAATAAGGCTCCGCCTATGCTAACCCACATGACGGTCTTGGCCCGGCCTAAGGAGGCCAAAAAGGAAGACATGGCCACCATGACCAACTCCGGGGCCGAGCCGAGGATAAGTATCCGGAAATACTGATCCTCTAGGACGGCGACCGTCGGGTGGTGGCCTACGGACCGGAAAATCCAAGGACTGGCGAAATACAATAAGGACAGTAAAAGACCGAAAAAAAGGCTGAAATAAATTCCCTGCCAGAGCGAGGCCGCCGCCCTTTGCGGCAGTTTGGCCCCGGTGTACTGGGCGGCGAAAACCCCGGTGTAAGAAGCCACCCCCATGAAAATGGCGGTGATGGAAAACTTGATGACCCCGGCCGGGAGGGCCGCGGCGATGGAATCCATGGAATACCGGCTTAAGAAAAGCCGATCCGTGAAAAGCATGATCGAGGAAGCCATGGTGGAGGCGGTTAGGGGCAGACAAATTTTGAGAAAAGCTTTATACCCCTGGGGTCTGTCCCACCGATTGGCTAGACTAATATCGGATAATTGAGCTGATACAACGCCCTTTAATTGCGTTAAAGACATAAAAAACCAAATATATTATTGTTTAAAGCAGAATATAAAATAACTAGAAACCAAACTTTTATACGTCGTTTGGTTATAAAAGCTATGAAATAACACGGCGGCTAATAAAGAGCTAATGGAAGAGCTTACAGAAAGGCTTGCGCCCAGAGGGATACGAGAAGTCCGGCAAATAGCTCAAGAACGAATTGACCCATAAAGCCTGGATCGAATTCGGGCCCTTAAGGCCCCGAAGCCCTCGGGCGGCCCTAATTAAGCCGCCGGGGTTTATTTCCGTAAAGCGTTTCAAGGCGACACCCATGAAATAGCTTGGGTTGGAGGCGTCTTTCAAGCGATTCGGCCCCAAAATTTCTGGCCCCAAATATTAGACAAAGGCGGGCGCGGAAAAATCTGGTCGCTAAAGGCGGGGCCTCGCCCCTTAGGGCGCGAAAAAAGTTGGAGCGAGCTTCGCGATACGCGAAAAAATATTAAGAACTTGTAAAAAACGTAAATACCGAAAAATTTTACAATAGAAAATCTTAAAAAGCAAGTTTTTTTTTAATTTTACTCTTCTTAATTTCCCCAAAAAATAAAACGACAAATCGGCTCTAAGGATAGTTTTTAATATGTTTTAATAGTTATAGTATTGATATTTATAATAATAATTATTATTTGTTGTATAATACAAAATTGATGGCTTCGCAAAAAGTCTGGAAAATGAAACCCAGAAAAATAACCTCTTTAAATTATTAAAAGATTTTTCCAACGATTCCCGTATACAGAGGTTTTGGCGAGACCATCAAAATTAGACCCCCTAGAAATTACTACTAATCGAGGAAATTTATCCCCCACCCCGCCCGCCGTCGCCAGAGCGTTTCAAAAACCAAAGGCCGAATCGGGCATTTGATAAAAATCAATAAATTATTTTAAAAACTTAATGTTTTACATTGATTAATGGCGCCAGGCCCTTAGCGCGCCAATGGCTCCGGCGAGGCATAATCGCGCGGCTTAAGGCGGGGGGTCGTCCGGCCCGCCAAAGCCGTACTAAAGCCATAATAGGATAATTTTCAATAGTTTATTTTGAAAATTTAATGTTTAACTTTTAAAAATCAAGCCGTGAGCGTCCTCGACGATTTTGGCCTTAAGATCCGAGCCGCTGAAGCTCTCCACGTACAGCTTCATTTTGGGCTCAGTGCCGCTGGGCCGTAAGGCGAACCAGGAGCCGTCGGCCAAAATGGCTTTAAAGCCGCCAATGGCGGCCTGGTTGCCGGGGGCCTTGGTCCAGGCCGCCACAATTGGCTGGCCGGCGCAATTTTGGCCTATCAGACTTTCGGCCTCAAATTTAGCCAGAGTCTTTTTGTCCGACTCGGTCAGTTCCGAGTCGATCCGCCCATAATCGGTGGCCCCGTATTCGTCCGTGAGACTTTTATACATTTCGTGCGGGGCCCGGCCGGTCTTAGCCATTATCTCGGCGGCTAATAAGGCCATACAGAAGCCGTCCTTATCGGTGGTCCAGGTCGTGCCGTCCAGCCGCAGAAAGGAAGCCCCAGCGCTCTCCTCGCCTCCGAAAAGGAGGGTTCTGCTTAATAAACCCGGGACGAAAAACTTAAAACCCACCGGGGTCTCGTAAATCGCCCTCCCCGCTCCTTCGACCACCCGATCGATGACGCTGGAAGAAACCAAGGTTTTGCCGATTTTAGCCTCGCGCGGCCAGTTGGGGCGGTGGCTAAGAAGGTAAGAGATGGCCGTGGCCAGGTAATGATTGGGGTTCATCAGCTGGCCACCGGAAACTATCCCGTGTCGGTCGAAATCGGGGTCGTTGCCGAAGGCCAGGTCGAACTTGTCGCCAATCTTTAATAGATTGGCCATGGCGTAGGGCGAGGAGCAATCCATGCGGATGGCCCCGTCGGCGTCTAAGGTCATGAAGGAAAAGCTGGGATCCACCCTGGGGTTGACCACCGTCAGGTTGAGGCCCCACCGCTCGGCGATGGGCTCCCAAAAATGGACGCCCGAGCCGCCTAAGGGGTCGGCCCCTAAGCGAAGCTTGGCCGCGCTTATGGCCTTCATGTCCACGACCAAGCCTAAGGCCTCGGTAAAGGGTTTAATAAAATTCTCCGCCTTAACGGTCGAGGCGGCTAAGGCCTGGCTCAAAGGCTTTCGCTTGATCGACTGAGGGTCCTTCAACAGCTCCCCCGCCCTCTTCTCGATCCAGCCGGTCGCGTCCGAGTCGGCCGGCCCTCCGTGGGGCGGGTTGTATTTAATGCCGCCGTCTTGGGGAGGGTTGTGGCTCGGGGTGATTATGATCCCGTCGGCCAAGGCCTCGGGGTTAAGCCGATTATGCTCCAAGATCATGAAGGAGATAACCGGGGTCGGGCTGTATTCCTGGTCCTGGCTGATAATGGTCGGGGTCCCGTGGGCCGCTAACGCCTCCAAGGCGGTTCGCCAGGCTCCCTCGGAAAGGGCGTGGGTGTCGTAGCCTAAATAGAAAGGGCCTTTATAACCCGTGGACTGGCGATACTCGACGACGGC
>JAITIH010000009.1 GCA_031279525.1 Deltaproteobacteria bacterium
AGGAACCATGGCGACCGGATCCTGAGCCGGGAGGCCTTTCTCTTCGACGTCATGGAAAGAAGCGATTGCCTCAAAACCCGCGAGGAAACCCTTGAGGAATTCGGCCTCTAGCGACCTTACACCCCCCACCCCACCTAAACCCCCTGGCTCGCCAGGGGCCCATGGGGGGGTGGGGGGCTTTAAAGCCATTAAGACGGATCGTCCGGCCTTTTCCCTATTTCCCTATTTCCCTATTTCCCTATTTCCCTATTTCCCTATTTCCCCTATTCCTCTAAAAAAGCCAAAGCCGCCCCGATCGCCTCTGGAGGCCGGACCACCGGAAAGCCCAAAAACGGCCCCGAGGATAGGCCAAAGCGGGCCAAAGCCCACTCGTAGCAAATTCTAGTCTGCCTTTGGCTTAAGGCTCCCCACTGAACGGGATTGGTGGCCGTAAAAATCGTGACCAAGGGAGTCGCGGTCAAAGAGACCAAATGGGCCGAGCCCGTGTCGACGGTCAGGTAAAGATCCGACTCTGCGGCTAGGGCCACGAACCCCAAAAGATCCGTTAAGCCGCAAAAGTCGCCCATCTTAACCCCGGCTAGGCGGGCCAAAGCCTCGGCCAACTCACGGTCGCGGGCCTCGCCGGCCACGTAAAACCTAGCCCCTTTGGCCCGCCATAAATCCCTAACGACCTCGGCCCAAAAATCCAAGGGCCAACTTTTTTCTTTCTGCCGGCCCCTTAAAGTCAGCCCGATCGTCGGGCCCGTCCCGGGCAGACCGGCCAAAAGGGCTTTGGCCGCCGCCTGGGCGGCCGGCGGGATCGTTAGGCCCGGGGCCAAAAGGGCCGGCTCCGGCTCCACCCCCAAAACCTCGGCCACTAAGCGCTGGTGGCTTAAGGCCAAAGATTCCCAGGCCCCATGGGGGGCCCTAAGGGCGACCTTTCGGTTGTAAAGCCAAGGGCTCTTTAACCCGCTAACGCCCAACAAACCCAAACCCACCGCCCGGACCGGGAGCCTGGCCCAAAGGGCCAAAACGCCGCCCCGCTTTTGCCCGTCGAAATGGAAAGAGGCGGAAAAGCCTTGGCTTTTAAGGGTTTTAGCCAGACGGCGAGTCGAAAGAAAATCTAAGCCGCGGGGTTTAAAGCTATGGGCGACGACTTCGTCGACTAAGGGGTGACATTCCAGGAGGGGGGCCGTCTGGGGCCTAACGACCAGACTGAGGAAAGAGTTGGGGCGGCGCTTTTTTAACAGAGCCAGGGCCGGCAAAGTCATGAGGACGTCGCCGAGGTTTTTCAGCTGAAACCCTAAAAACCGCTCGGTCACGGCGAAATTTTGGCCCGAAATCGCCCAAGCCAGGCGCCCACGGCCCTAAGGCCTTCCTTATTGGCGGCCATCTTAGGCCTTTTTCGAGCCAAGGCCAGCGAGCTTGGCCTCGCCAACCAGGGCCGCGAAAAGATTAAGGCGCTCAGGTCCAAGGCCGATCAGGCCCTCCGGGTGCCACTGAACCCCCACAAGCCAAGACGATCCTTGGCTTTCCACGGCCTCGACGACCCCATCCGGGCCGCGCCCGACGATCTTAAGGCCCTGGCCTAACTCGCGGACGGCCTGATGATGGCCGCTGTTGACCTGAATTTCGTCCCGCCCGTAAACCTTGGCCAGGCGGCTTTCGGGGTCTAACCTCACTAAATGAGAGATGGCGTCGCGGGGGGCGCGCTGCTGATGGGGCCCGGCTTCGGGGATCTGGGAGGGGACGTCGTCCCAAAGGGAGCCCCCTAAGGCGACGTTCATGAGTTGAAGCCCCCGGCAAATCCCCAAGACCGGCTTTTTGCGCTTTATGGCCGCCAAAAAAAGAGCCTCTTCCCAAAAATCGCGATCCCGATCCATGGCCCGGTCCCGGGGAGCCCCGGGCTCTTCCGTCAAAAGGACGTCGCCGCCCCCGGTCAGAGTCAGGCCCGAGACGGCCATGACGATCGAATCGGCCACTTTTCTAACCTTGGCCAAGGATTTCGGCCGCGAGCCTGGCCAACCCCGGCCGGAGACGTATTCGGGCCCGTCGCCGGCGTAAGTCGGAACGACCATGGGCAGGCCGCCGACCCGATAAATCGCCTCGGCGTACTGGGCCGAGACGCGGACCTGGATCAAGCTAACGGAACCATCCCAATCCTTAGTGGGCCTTTGGGTGGCCGTCACCGCGATTAAAGGACGCCTGGCAACCATAAAATTCCAAAAACGTTGGGCAAAATCGCCCCACGGCAAAACCCGGCGGCCGGGGGCCAACCCCTTAGCGCCGGGCGAAATTAGGCCATCTTAGCCCTTCGGCCAAGGCTAAAAAGCCGGCCTAAAGCCAAAAAAGCGAAAAAAACGAAAAAACCGCAAAAGCTACGCCAACCAATAGGCCAAAGCTACCTTGTGCACAGCACCCAGGCCTCGCCGGACAGGGCCATCTGGCCGTCGGCCTTGTAAACGGTGGTCAGAAGGCGGATCTTTTTGGACCGGTTGTTTTTGTCCTTGACTTCCACCTTGGCGGTGACGTTTTCGTTCAAAAAAACCGGCTTCCGAAATTCGAGGCTCTGGCTTAAGTAAATTGTGCCTTCCCCAGGCAGCATGGTCCCCAAAACCGTGGACAAAAGGGCCGCCGAAATGACCCCATGAGCCACCCTATGACCAAAAACCGTGGCCGTGGCGTAACCCTCATCCAGATGGACCGGATTATAGTCCCCGGAAAGGGCCGCGAAATCGCGGACCAGCTGCTCGGTCACGACCAGGCTTTTCTCGGCGACGTCCCCAACTTTTATTTCTTCGTAGGCGGGCATGGGCATTTCTCCGTTTCAACTGGGCGCTAGCCCCAAAGTGGTTTAGCGATAGCGGAGGCCAAACGAAAAACTTAATAAGAACGGTAACTTAACCCTAAGGCTTTCTCCCTAAATGGCCTTAAGTTAAGGCCGGGCCGCGCGGCCTAGCCGCCCTTAGCCTCCCCCGTGGGCGCGGGATCGGGATCGGGCTTTAGGCTCAGGATCAGGATCAGGATCGGGCTTAGGCTCAAGATCGGGTTTAGGCTCTGGCTCAAGATCGGGCTTAGGCCCGGCGCCCTTTTGGCTTTTGGCCGGCAAGCTTTCGTAAAAAGAGAAAAAGGCCACCGAGCCTTTCAATTGATCCAAAAAATACTGGCTTTCCCGGTCGCCCATTTTGACGGTCAAGGGCTCGCCGACTTTAACCAGGTTAGTCTCGCGGTAGGCCGAGTCGACGTAGTGGAGCCGAACCGCGGCTTCCTGGTCCAAATTGTTCACGTCCGCCACCGTCAAGACGAGTCGGCCGGAAAAAAATTTGCGGTCCTCCCCCACCCGGGCCGCGAATTTGACTGGCCCAGCCGGCGGGGCCGACTCGGCTTGGGCGGGATCGCTCGCCGGGTCGGCCTTTTGGCTAGCTTTTTTATAGGCCTCGAATTCCTCGCCCAAAAGGGCCAACTGAACTCGAAGGGACTGGTTTTCAGCCTCTTCCCGGCTTAGCCGGGCTTTCATCGTGGAGCGACCGTGGTCGAAGCTGAAATAATAAACTAGAAAACAAAGGACGAATAAAGCCAACGCGCGCCAAAAACGGTCCCCAAAGGCGCGAGGGCTCGCGCCAGCGCTGGGGCCAAACGGCCGATGGCTCGCGTTGCCGCTCAAGGGCGAGCCGCCTTACAGCAAAAGGCCCGCCGAGACGCTGGCCAAAAATTCGTTCAAAGAGCTCGTGGGCGAGGGTTTAAGGACGCAGTCGTCGACCCCGTTTCCTGGCGTCATGATGGCGGAAAATTTATCCATGTTGGCCGTGCACACCACGAAATAGCAGGGGTTGTACTTATGGACGAGCTTAAGCGTCTGGCAGAAATCCACCCCGGTCTTCCCTTCCTCCAAGGCGTAGTCGCTGATGACCACGCGCGGCTTTTCGGCCAGGGTCAGGGCCACCGCGTCGTCGATATTGGAGGCGGTCAGGACCACGAAATTGTGATCTTCTAGGTATTTCTTTAAAAGCTCTCTTTGGTAGGGCGAGTCCGAAAGGACCAAGGTCTTTCTGGGTTGAGCGGTTAAAGGGGTCGAAAGGAGATAGGCGATGAGCTTTTGGGCCCCATCCAACTTGGACCGGACGCGGCTGAGGCTTTCGTCGCCCGGGCGGCTTACGCGCGAGTCGTCGTCGAGATAATCCCCTCGAAACCGACAGGGCCCCGAGAGGACCCTGGCGACGTAGTTAACCAGGCCCACCGAGGAAATGTCCGGCGAAAGAAAGGCCCCCACCCCCTCGTTAAAGGCCAGCATGATTTTGTCCCGATCGGATTGGAGATACGAGTCCACGAAAATAAAGTCGGTCCGACGGTCCTGGTCGGCGAAATGCTGTAAGACCTTGACGCTGGCCTCGTCCTCGCCCACGTAGTCCATGATGGCCAAATCCGGGTTGACCGAGGCGATATGGGCGATGGTCGCCTCGACCTCGGCGCTGGATTTGAGGGAGGGGCCTTCGGAGACGACGTACCGGTCGCCAGTCAGATAGCCGGACAGCTTGGCCCGCAACCCCTCGTTGTCTATTAATAATAGTACGCTGGCTGACATGATCACTCCATGGCCAAATTGTCGTATTCCTGGACCTGGTAGAGCTTTTTGAGCTGGAGCTCGCAAAACCGATTGACCTCGTCCAAGCCGTGGGTCGAGGCGAACATGACTTTCAGTTTGTCCAAGACCAGGCCCTTTTCGATCTTCTCTAAGCTAGGGACCGTGTCGATGAGATCGCCGAGCATGGCCAGGCGCTTAATGATGAGGTAAGCCACCAAAGAGGCGTCCTGAAAGGACGGGCCGAGTTTAAACATAGCCTGGTAAACCCTGACCCCTTGGGTGATGAGCTTGGAAAAATACAAAATCGTCCCCAAGGGCGACAGGTGGAACTGGCCGTCGGCGTCGTCCACCACGGGTTTTTCCCGGCTTTCGGTCCTTTTATATTTGGCCAGCTCGGCCAATAGCTCTAAATCGTGAACCTCGTAGCCATGGCCGGCCCGGATCGAGCTTAGGCCCTCCTCCATGTTTTTCACCGCGTCCAAGAGAAGGTCTATCACGTCCTGGTTGACTTTCAGCTCTTTTTCCCGCACCTGGTCCAAGACCGTCTCCAGCTCGTGCACGAAGGTGCCCACGCTGTTGAAGCCAGTCATGATGAAGTTGCCCTTGATGGAATGGAAAAACCTAAAAATTGTGTTGACCCGGCGAATGTTGTCGGGGTCCTTTTCCAGCTGGAAGATCTCCTCGCTGACCTCGTTTAGGATGTTTTGGATCTCCACGAAGAATTCCTCGGCCATGGACTCTTCCATCATCCCGTCCGGGAGCCGGGCCGCTGGCTGGCTCGACTCTGGGGCCTGGCCGCCCGCGGCCGCGGGGCCGGCCGGGGCGGCCGACTCCTCGACCTCATCCGGGCTCATGACTGAGGAGCGGTCCAAAAAATTGTTGTCGCTCATGTCCAAGGTCCGGCCGCTGGACATGGCGATGAGATCAAAGGGGTCTAGGACCATGCCTAGCTGGCTGCCGCCCAAAATGGTCGTCCCGGCCACCCCGCGGACCGAGAAAATCTCGGGCAAGGGGATTAGGACCAACTTCTGGGGCCGGATGAACTCCGAGACCTTAAGGGCCAGCCGGCCGTTTTTGGCGTCGATGATGATGACCGGCAAGTAGCCCTTTTCTTTAAACTCGTCGTCCGAAAGGGGCAGGCCGGTCAATAGGCCGCGCAAATCGTGGAGCGGCACGATGGCCCCGAGATAAATGATGCTCTCGGTGCGCTCCATGGTCGTGTTGATTTCCTTGATGTCGAAGGATTGGGTGGCCACCACGTTGCCGATGGGCACGGCGTAGTAGCTTTCCCCGCACCTAATGATCAAAGCGTCGGTGATGTTGACCGCCGAAAGCTGGGGAATCTTATAAGTGAAGGTCGTCCCTTGGCCTGGGGCCGTCTCGATCAGGACCTCCCCGCCTAAGTTTTCCACCGTGCTTTTGACCACGTCCATGCCCACGCCCCGGCCGGAGATCTCGGTGGCCTCGGAGGCGGTGGAAAAGCCGGGCAGCATGATGAGGTTCCAGCACTCGGCGTTGGAGATGGCCGCGGCCGCCGCGTGGGGCAGAAAGCCCTTTTCCACGGCCACTTGGCGGATCCGCGAGCTGTTGAGGCCATGGCCGTCGTCGCTGACCGAGACGTAGGTAAAGCCTTCCTTTTTGTAGGCCGTCAAAGTCAGCTGCCCGGTGGGCGATTTCCCGGCGTGCTTGCGCTCCAGGGGATCTTCCAAGCCGTGGTCGACCGCGTTTCGGATTTGGTGGGCCAAGGGCTCGTAAAGCCTTTCGGCCACGGTCTTATCGACTAAGGTGTCCTCGCCGACTATCTCGAAATTGACTTGACGGCCCCTTTTCTTGGCCAGATCCCTAACCAGCCGCCGAAACCGCAAAAAGGTGTCCTTAATGGGCACCATGCGGATGTCCATGACCAGATGGTGTAGGTCCGAGGAGATGCGGTTGGTGGTGAGAGCCACGTTTTTGATCATCTCCATGGAATTTTTGTCGATGTTGACCGAGGCCGTGGACAGGTGGCGCTGGAGGATGGAGATGTTGGAGGCGGAGATGATAATTTCCCCGGTCAGACCCAATAGACGGTCAAGGTGGGAAATCTTGACCGCCATGCGGTCCAGCTCTGGGGCGGCCGGCGGGGCGGCGACGTTGCCGGGCTCCGGGGCGGCGGGGGCGTTTCCCTCCTGGTTGTTACCATTCATGATTGAAAACCCTCGCTAACACGATGTTAACCATCTCGGCGGTCGGGGGCTTGATGAGATAGTCGTCGGCCCCAAGCCGAAGGGCCCGGAATATGTATTTATAGTCCGCGTGAGTCGACAGGATCACCACGGGGATCTTTCTAAGCTTCGGGTTGTTTTTCACCATTTCCGTCAGCTCAAAGCCGTCCATTTCCGCCATGACCAAATCGGTGATGATGAGCTCGAAGGACTTCGGGCCGTTCAGGTGCTCCAAGGCCTCCATGCCGTTAGCGGCCTCGGTGACGGCCAAGCCCATCGTGGCGAACAGCTCTTTAATGGTCTTTCGCACGGCCTGGTAATCGTCGACCACTAAGACTGATTTACCTTGCCATAAATTTCCGTCTGCCCGAGACATCCACTTACTCCAGCCCGCAAGTCTGGGTTTCTTTTTAGGGGCCTTAGAAACCTCTAATTTAATTGGGTTGAGTATAACATTAAAATATCCCCAATTCAAACCGCCTTGATTCCCCGGGGCTTGGCCGCTTTCTAGCTAATCCTTCGGATTTTCGAGATTTTTTCGGCTAATGGTCCCTTGGCCCCCAGGCCCCCTTAAAAGCCTCTTGGCCTTAAAGCCTAAAAATACTCTTTTATTAAACTATAATTATATGCTATATTTGAGCGCAAAAATCTATATAAGTTTCTTGACGAAACAATATCAGTTAAAATTTAGACGCAAAACTTTGCCCCTTAGGCCTAAAAAAACCTGGGGGAAGCCTAAAGCCCCGCCCCCAGGTTTTTTCTTAGCCAAAGTTTTGGCCTAAATGGTCTTTAGCCGCTCTCGGGCCACCCCGGCCGAGTAGCTTTTGGGGTAGTCCCGGACCACTTTTTGGTAAAAAAGCTTGGCGCTGGCTTTGTCGCCCAAAGCCTGGAAGGAGAGGCCCTGCTTTAAAAGGGCCGCGGAGACGAGGGAGTTTTTGGGGTAGCCGGTGACGAGGTTTTGGTATTCCAAGATGGCGTCCTCGTACTGGTTCTGGTTATACAGGCACTCGCCGACGTAAAACTGGGCGGCCCCGGCCTGCCGGCCGCCGGGCTCGTTGGCCAGGTAGTCTTTAAGCCGAGCGATGGCCTCGGGATATTTTTTCTGGTCGAACAAGGCTTTGCCCTCGTCGTAGGCGCTCTGGGAAGGCGGCGGAGGGACGTCCGGCCCCGCCGCCGCGGGGACGGCCGGCGAGGCGGCCGGCGGGGCGGTCGGCGTGGCGGTCGCCGGAGCGGCCGCCGGGGCGTTAGGCGGCAAGGTCGGGGCCGGG
>JAITIH010000031.1 GCA_031279525.1 Deltaproteobacteria bacterium
GCTTCACTTAAACTACGAGAGCGTCGAGCCTTACGCTAAGGCCCAAGTTTTTGGGGAGGAAAAGGGCGACTTCTTGGTGGACAAAATCCGCTATATTGATAAAAACGACAAATCGGCCATCCAGTACAACCCTTTTATCAAGATAACCGGGATCCCCTTAGAGGCCTACGAATACGTCATAAACAGCAAATCGGCGATCGATTGGATCCTAGATCGGTATCAGGTCAAGGTCGACCCAGAAAGCGGCATAAAAAACGACCCCAACGACTGGGCCAATGATCATAACGAGCCGCGATACGTTCTGGATCTTCTCTTGAGGATCGTTACGGTTAGCCTTAAGACCATGAAAATCATAAAAGGGTTGCCAACGCTGGATTTTTTGATCGCTAAATAATAACGAATCATAGAAGAGCGCTTTTAAAGACCTTTTAAATTAAGGCAAAAATAGTACAATAATTTTATGATATAGACCGTAAGAGCTATTGCGTTATATATCGTGACGATAATCGTGTAACATCTAAAAATTAGCCGTTCCGGGAAATTCACGGCCGCCGTTTGCGCCTAACGGTCGCGACTGGATCAGGTTCGGCAATAATAAGACAAAAAATCGTAAGTGAAATTCGCGCCAAAAATAACCCGGCGTTCCCTTAGAAAAAGATGAAGGCTTGCAGGACTAACAAAGGCGCGATGATGTCCACCGACTAGGCCAAGCAGTCGAAAAAGTTGGGCGTCTCGCCCCTCTTTCCTTAGGCTAGGGAGCGGACCATGAAGTTAGGGGCGTTTCCGATGTAGGCGTTGGCTCCCCTGAAAACCGCGCCTCAGCCGATGGCCGCAGGAGTTAGGGGGAAATTGTTCATGAGCGCGTGGGCGTCGCCGCCGGCCGCGTTGAAAAAGACTAGATAAGTCGGGGCGTTATCCAGAAAGCCGCCAAAGACCTAAGTCAGCCAGTAATAGGCGGTTTTGAGCGGTTGGCCGTCCGGGCTGGGCGCCAGTTTAATCAAGGGGATTTAAGCCCCCGTTGGCCCGGCCCGCAAAATGGCGATGGCCAATCGTGGTCATGAAAATCCCCGCTAGGATTCCGGATCATGTTGGAACGCTGATAGACCGTCTCGCCCCAGATGGGCAAAACCTTGGGTTGATTTGGCGAGGCCGCTGTAGAGAACCAGGCCTGCTACGCCAAAAAGGAGGAAAAAATTGACCAAAGCCCTCCACTCCCAGGCGCCTCTCCCCGCGAATAAAGGACAATCCCGAGCTTGAAAAGAGTTAAGCTTAGAAAATGGCTTTTTAGAGCTAAAAACCCCAAAGTAAAATAACGCGCCTGGCCTGTGTGGCCTTGGCCCCATCTGGGCCAGGACCATAGGCCAGGGTTTTAGCCAATGGCTAAGCGATTTTCAGGCCTTACCTAAAGTCGCTCAGCTCGGTTAAGGCCAGGTATGGGCTTAAGGGGATGAGCTTGCGTTGGGCCCCTTCGGCCAGGGCCTTAAAAAAGGGCGCCCGGTCTGGCCCGTCGCCTAGGTGGGCGAGGGAAGCCTTTCTGACGGCGACTAAGGCTTTGACGGCGAGGCTGGGGTCGTACTCGCGTACTTTGTATTTGTCGACTAGATCCAATGTTTTGCGGCCAATGGCCTCGGTTAGGGCCGGAAAATGCCCGAACTGGTTGAGGACTTCGACGTAGGCCTTTAGTTTGGACCTGGCCCCGGTGGACTGCCTAAGCTTCTTGCCCAAGGCTCTAAGGGCCTCTAAGTCCTTGACGCTGGCCGTGGGCCGGTTAGGGTCGTGGCGGTCGTCCCAGTCTTTTTCCAGGAACTTGGCCACGGCCGATTTTTCGGTCGCGGGGCCGTCCATTGGGGCCTTAAGGGCCACCTCCCCTTGGTCCGGGCTTTCCCAGGCCAGTTCCAAAAGGGCTTGGTCCGTCCCAGGCCGGGGCGTCGCGGGGGCGGGCGGCCATGTGGGGTTGGCGATCGCGTCGTTCTGGCCTGTGGGCCCGGTCGGGGAGCTTAGGATACCCGCGATCCAAGTTAAGGTGGCCGGCCCGGCCTGGGGCCGGTCGTCCTCGGGTTGATCGTCCTCTTCCTCGCCCGGCGGCGGGCCTGGCCAGGAGCTCAAAAAGCTTTTGGCCGTCTTTGGCCGGTCTTTGGGGTTTTTTTCGCCCTTTTCGGCTTTTTCGGCTTTTTCGGCTTTTTCGCCTTTTTTGGCTGTTTTGCCTTGGTCGCGCGAGGGTCCGGCGGCGGCCCCCATTAGGCCGGCGATCCAGGCCAAGGCGGTCGGCCCGGCCAAAGGCGGGCCGTCCTCGAATTGGGCCGCGATGAGCTCAGGCCACGGGCCCAACAAACCCTTGACCGCCCCTTCCAGGGCCCAGCGAGCCCGGTCGCCGGCCGGGCCTAGGGCGGCTAGGGCTTGGGCGGCCAGGCAGTTAAGGTCTAGTGAGTAAATGTGGATGGTCGCCTCCCTTTCGATCTCCAATAAAGCTTGGGTTGGCTGGCTGGCGGCCATTTTGGTTAGGCTAGACAGAAGGTGGCCGGGCGGCCCGGGCAGCGGCAAGCGGCCCTGGCTAATGGGGGGCTTGTTTTTTAGGAGCGACCAAAGGGCCCAGCGCCTTAAGACGTAAGAGGTCGGGGAGTGGGGGTCGCTTTCCAAAAGGGTTTGGGCCAGATTTAAAGCCATAGTTTTTAGCTCGGCGGCGACCGGCGGCGGGGCCCCCGCTGGCCCGGCCTGGCCCAGGCCAGGGGCGGGAATCAGGGTGGGCCCGGCGGGCGGCTCCTCCCCGGGGCCCTTGGCTTGCCCCGCGGCCTGGGCCGGGCCTTGGGGGCCAGCCACCCTTTGGGCCGTGGGCCCGGACGCGGGGGCCGCGGCCGGAAGCCCTAGGGAGCGAGCCTTTAAGGCTTCCAAAGGGGTTTTTAGGGCGCTAAGGCCCAATTCGCCGACCTCGGCTAAGGCCCCAGTTAAGGCCTCGCTTAGCCCTTTAAGCTCAGCCAGCGCCGCGTCTAAGTCGCTAAGGGACTCGGGCTGGCGGTTTTCCAGCCAAAGGGCCGCCCTCTCGGCGAACCAGGCCACGACCGCGGCCCGGGCCTTAGGCTTATGGATGGGCGGGGCTAGGTCCTCCCAGCGGGCTTTGGATAGATTGGCCAGAAGCCTTAGGCCGTCCGCTAGGCCCAAAAGGCCCTGGGTCTCCGTCCAGGCCAGGCCCAGCCAGGCCGCCACCAATAAGTCGGGGCTAGCCTCGTCCAAGAGCTCTTGGGACCACTGGGCGATTTGAGGCCAGTTGGGCGGGCGGCGGGAGCCGTGAAGGCTGGTGAAGGCGGCCATCTCAGCCTCAATGGCCTCAAAGCGAGGGTCCTCGCGAGCGCGTAAGGCTTTGGCGGTCATGGGTTGGCTCCCAAAAGGCTAAGCGCCGGCTCAGCCGGGAAGGTCAGGCGGATGGCCGCGAGGCCCTGGCCTTGCGCCGGACCGAGCCGAAAGCAGAAGACCTCCGCTAAGGCCTCGCCCGGGATCCGGTCGCGGGGGTAATTGACGGCCACCCGGACGAAGCCCGGGTGGAGGCCCACGGCCAAGGAGCCGGACGAGCCGAGGCCCAAAGAGGCCCTTAAAGACTTAGCCAGTCGATAGGACCCCGCAAAATCCACCGCGGTGACCGGCTGGCCGGCGGTTAGCTCGCTGCGGGCGGCGTAAGCCCCCAGCTGGCCTCGGTAGGTTAGGTAGACCCACAGCTGGCCCGGCTCTTGGGCCTGGGCCCAGGAGGCTAAAATCTCGCCCTGGCCCTGGCCCTGGGGGCAGGGGACGATGGGACCGGGCGGCGGGGCGACGTCCTGGCTCTGAGCCAGGGCCAGACTCGGCCTTTCGGGGGCCAGGGCGGGGGGAGAAAGGACCGCGGGCGGCGAGGGAGCGGGTCCCCAAATGGCCCAAGGCTCAATGACGAAGGGGGCCAACAAGGCGGCGATCCCGGCTAAAGCCAGGGCTAAGCCGGTCCGGCCGCGCTTTTTTTTGGCCGGCGGAAGGGAAAAGGGCTCGGTTTGGGCCGAGGCGGCCTTAGGGCTTGGGACCAAGCAAAGGGCCGCCACCGGGGCCTGGTCGCCTTTAGCCGGCCACTCGGCCACGACCGCGCGGATGGACCAAAAGCCCGGCTCCCACTGGGGCTCTAAGACGGCGACGGTGGCCGCCAAGGCGTCGATTTTCTCCAAAAGCCGCTCGGTGAATTCCGGGCCCAAAGCCCGAGCCGTCGGGAGCTTGGACCGCAAAAAGGCGGCCACCTCGGATTCCCACCAGCGGAGCAAGTTTTGGCGGCTGGCCAGTCGCTCGGGGGGCGGATCCATGTCGGCCCAGCTCCCTCTAAACAAGGCGGTCAAGTAGACCAGGCCGTCGTAGAGGCCGGCCCAGAGCCCTAAGCGGACCCGGGACATGGTCAGCCAGAGGGCCACCAGGAAGTCGGGGCCCTTATCCGCCAAAAGCGGCTCGGCCAGCTCCCCGATCAGGGCCCAGTCCGGTTCGTGGGTGGGATGCAGGATGTCGTTGGGGCTGTTAATCTCCCGTCTTATGAGCTCAAAGCGCGGGTCGGCTCGGACCGGGCTTAGCTTAGGGACAGGGGGGCTCGACTTGGGTTTTATCGATAGGGCCGTAGCCATATTGCCTCTTTATAGGGGTAGGGCCTCGCCAGGGCCAAGGACC
>JAITIH010000056.1 GCA_031279525.1 Deltaproteobacteria bacterium
GGCTGAGGGCCTAAAGTGGCTAAGCTTAGCCGCCGAAAAAGGCTCCTCCGAGGCCCAGTGCGAGCTAGGTTTAGCCTACGGCCAGGGCGAGGCGACGGCCCAGGACAAGGCCCAAGGCCTCAAGTGGCTTAAGGTGGCCGCCGAAAGCGGGAACGCGGCGGCCCAAATGGCCTTAGGCCAGATCCTCGGCCGGGGCGAAGGCTCGCCCCAGGATAGGGCCGAAGGGGAAAGGCGGCGCGCCCTGGCCGCCGAAAAGGGCGGGCCAACCCCCACGTCCGAGGATAAAGTGGCCGAAAAATAAAGGCTTAATGGCCTTTAGTCGGCCAAAGGCGATCCAAGGCGGCGGGGCCAAAGCCTTGACGTCTTGGCCAGACCAATTACAATGGCTAAAGATTGCTAAGCTAATTGGCGGCCTTGCTCTTTATAAAGGTTAGGGCTCGCCCCTAAGAGCGTTCCCTAATGGGCCCTGGCCTTAAAAGGGCCCGAGGCTCCGCGGCCGATCGCCATAAGGCGAAGGTCATAAGGCGAAGGCCATAGGCCCATAAGCCTTTTTTTAGGTTTTTTCTAACAGCGATTCCCCTGCCGATTATAAGCGTAAAGGCCGGTTCGCCCGATGGCGTTCCGGCCTTTTTCGTCTTTAAAGAGCCCAAATCCCCCGATGGGGGCGCCATTTAAGGCCGCGGCGGGAATGGCGGCTTATTCGTTTTTTGCGTTATCCCGTATCCCGTTATAGGAGGCCCCTATGAACCCTGAGGTTCTCTCTCCCCAGGAAATCCGTCTACAGGCCCTGGCGGCCGGCCAGGCGGACCCCATTTTGGATCGCCGCGAAAGAGTCAAGCGTCTCGTAGACCGCCTTAAGGGCGCTAAACCCGTCATCGACGTGGAAAGAGCTCTCTACTTCACCCAGTCCATGGAAAAAACCGAAGGAGAGCATTTGTCCCTTCGTTGGGCCAAGGCCCTCCATAACGTGGCCGCCAACGTCTCCGTTTACGTCACCGAGGGCCAGCTGCTCTTAGGCCGAGTGGGTCAGCCAGGGCGGCACGGCATCCTGTACCCGGAGCTGGACGGGGACTTTTTGGGCTTGGCCGTCGCCTCCTTGCCGGGTCGGGTAGGCTCTCCGGCCGACATAAGCGCCGCCGACGCGAAGCTAGTCGTCGAACGGATCTCCCCCTATTGGCGAGGCAAGACTTACCACGAGGCCCTCAGCCAGAGCCTGCCGGAGGACGTCTTTAACCTGACCTACGACGATCCGGGGGGTCTTAACTCCCGCTTCATAGTCAACGAGACCTCCTCGTTTAGGTCCTCGATCCAGTGGGTCCACGACTACGAGAAAGTCCTAAAAAGGGGCTTTAAGGGCGTGGCCGCCGAGGCCAATGAGCGCTTAAGGGCCTTAGACCCCTACGACCCGGCCGATCAGGCCGAGAAGAGGCCTTTTTACGAGGCGGTCTTGATCGTGGCCGAGGCCATTAGCCTGTGGGCCCGGCGCCACGCCGAGCTGGCCGAGGCCCAGGCGGCCGAGACGGCCGACCCCGATCGCCGCTCCGAGCTCTTGGCCATGGCCGCCATCGCCCGCAAGGTGCCCTGGGAGCCGGCTTCGACCTTTAGGGAAGCCGTCCAGTCCCAGTGGTTTACCCAGCTTTTTTCTCGGCTTGAGCAAAAGACCGGGACCATCGTTTCCAACGGGCGCATGGATCAGTATTTTTACCCGTTCTACGAAAAAGACAAGGCAAACGGCCTCATCGACGAGGACGGGGCCTTAGAGCTTTTGGAGTGCCTGTGGGTGGGACTGGCCGAGTTCGCCGACCTTTACATCTCCCCGGCCGGGGGAGCCTTTAACGAGGGCTACGCCCACTGGGAGGCGGTGACGATTGGCGGGCAGACCTCCATGGGCGAGGACGCCACCAACGAGCTGACCCACCTGTTTTTGCGCTCCAAAAGGGAGTTTCCGCTCCACTACCCGGATCTGGCGGCCAGGATCCACAGCCGCTCGCCCCAGGCGTTTCTTTGGGACGTGGCCGAGACCATCAAGGACGGCTCGGGGTTTCCCAAGCTCATTAACGACGAGGAAGTGGTGCCCCTCTACGTCAAGAAAGGCGCCACCTTCGCCGAAGCCTTAGACTACGCGGTCAGCGGCTGCACCGAGGCCCGCATGCCCAACCGGGACGTTTACACCTCAGGCGGGGCTTACGTCAATTTCGCGGCGGCTTTGGAGATGGCCTTAAGGGACGGCCGCCTGCTCAAGTACGGCGAGGCCAGGCTCGGCCCGGCCACGGGCGAGGCCCGAGACTTTGGCTCCTACGACGAGCTTTACGGGGCTTACTTAGCCCAGCACCTTAACCTTTTGCGGGCGGCTTTCGCCCAGCAATATCGCGTCAATAAGCTAAGAGCCCGCCATTTCTCCCAGCCCATGGGCTCGGCCCTCCACGACCTGTGCTTAAAAAGCGGGGTCGATCTCCATCAGGAGTTCGTGCCCGAGGGCCTTAACTTAGGCTACGTCGAGTTCATCGGCTACGGGACGGTGGCCGACTCCCTTTCGGCCCTTAAAAAAACGGTTTTTGAGGACCGGCGGCTGTCCATGGCCCAGGTTATGGCGGCCTTGGACGACGACTTCGTGGGCCATGAGGCCACTAGGGCCATCTTGCGCTCGGCCCCGACCTACGGCAATAACGACCCCTACGCCGACTCCATCGCCCGGGATTTGGACCGGGTCAGCGTCGAGTTTTGCCAAAAGTATTCGCAATCTTTAGGGATCAACAACGATATCCGCTACGTGCCCTTCACCTCCCACGTGCCGTTTGGCCGGGTGGTCTCGGCCACGCCCAACGGGCGGGTGGCCTGGTTTCCCCT
>JAITIH010000060.1 GCA_031279525.1 Deltaproteobacteria bacterium
CAGCCTTCAGCCTTCCGTCCTCAGCCCGCTAAGCGACCGGCCTCAAAAGCGACGAAGCCAGGCCGTCGGCCCTTGGTTTTAGGCCAATTTTAACGGAACGAAAGGCCATGCTTACGGCCACGCCCTCCAAAAATAAGAGCCCTAGCGATAGAAAAGCCTTAGCGATTGATGGCCTTAGCTGAAGCCAATCGCCCCTAAAAAGCCGTCTTAGGCAAAAGGAGGCGCGCTTAAGGCCAACGACGCGGCTATGGCCGCCATAAATGGACGCGCGTTTAAAGCCAATACCCCGATTACTAACGTAAACGGGGTTAGAGCCTATCGGCCCCCTTAGCCCCTGATCCGGGATTTGGGCGGGTAGTAACCGGCTTTGACCGCGACGTTGGGCCACAAGCGCGAGTCGGGGCCCATAAGGACGCCCGGGTTGGTCACGCTGTTACAGCCGGTCTCGACGCGGTCGCCTAAGATGGCCCCCATCTTGCGGCGCTTAAGCGTAATGAGCTCGCCGTTGGCCTTAAAGGCGATGGGCGCGTCGCCCATGTTGAGGTTGGCCAGCTTGGTGCCAGCCCCAAGGTTGACCTCACGGCCCAGGACGCTGTCGCCTAAATAAGCGAAGTGCCCGGCCTTGGCCCCGTCCAGCATCAGGACGTTTTTGGCCTCGGTGGCGTGACCGACGACCGCCTCGGCCCCGGCGTAAACCTGGCCTCTGACGTAGGCCCCTTGGCGCACCTGGGCGCCGGGGCCAATGATGGCGGGCCCCTTGATCATGGCTCCGGCTTCCACTAGGGCCCCCGGGCCAATCTCCACCCGGTCGTCGGCGACGTAGGCCCCGGGGAGGATCAAGGCCGCCTCAGGCCAAGGCTGGCCGCCCACCAGAGCCATGACGCGGCCGCCCGGGCCGTTAAAGTCGACCTCGGCCGGGGCCGCCTCACCCTGGCGCAGGGCCATGGGTCGCTCGACCAAGCCGCCCCCCCTTCTAAGGGAGGCGACGTTGGGAACTATGAGATCCTGGATCCAGTCGCCTAAAAGATCAAGGATTTCCCAAACGTTAGCCGTGGCCGCCAAACGGCCGGCCAAGGGGTGGTCCGGGGCCAACTCAAAAAAACTGGCCGGGGAGCTAAAATCGCCCATCCGACCCCTCAAAAGTCCACGCCCCGGCAAGCGGGAGTCCCGTTCCGGAAGGCGTGCCTGACCTCGATCATCTCGGTGACGGTGTCGGCCAGGTCGATGAGGTCGTCCGGACAGCCTCGGCCGGTCAGGATGACGTTAAGCTCCGGCGGCCGACCTTTTAAAAACTCGGCCACCTCGGCCGAGCCGATTAGGCCTAAGCTAATGGCCACGTTAATCTCGTCCAAGACCAAAAGGTCCAGCTCCCCGGCTAGGGCCTGGGCCAGCTCCAAGCCGTCGCGGGCCAGGTCCCGGTCGGTCTGGGAGGGGTTTTTGCCCACGAACCCTCGGCCGTGGCGAGCGTAATGGAGGCTACGCGTTTTGTCCTGGGCCAAATCCTCCAAAAAGCGACTCTCGCCGGTGTCTTTGGACTTAATGAACTGAATGAAGCCCACCCTTAGGCCATGGCCCAAGGCCCGGGAGACCGCGCCTAAAGCCGCCGTGGTCTTGCCCTTACCCGTGCCGGTGTTGACTAAAACCAGTCCCTTTGCCATAGTTCTCCTCTTTTCCTCCGCGCGCGCGCCTTGGCCATTCTTTATCCCTAATGTATAATAGCATAAATTTAACTCTCGCGGCCAAGGCCTTAACCCTAATTCAGAAAGTAATCCCTATTATGTGCGGAATTATTGGCATAATTAGCCAAAAGGATAATGTCGTTCCCCAAATTATGGCTGGTTTGCGGCTCCTCGAGTACCGCGGCTACGACTCGGCTGGGATCGCCGCCCTGGACAGCCAGGGCCAAATCCAAAGGCTAAGGTCGGCCGGGAAGATCGCCGCCTTAGCCACGCGCCTGCAAAAAGAGCCTTTAACCGGGCCCATCGCCATCGGCCACACCCGCTGGGCCACCCACGGGGCGGCCACCGAGGCCAACGCCCACCCTTTGGCCACCCCCAAAGTCGCGGTCGTCCACAACGGCATCGTCGAAAACTTCCAAGACCTTAAAACCGAACTAATCGCCTTAGGCCACCGATTCGAGAGCCAGACCGACACTGAAGTCATCGTCCGGCTCATGAGCCAGAGCCTAAGCGAAGGCTTAGACCCCTTGGCGGCCACCCAGGCGGTCTTAAGCCGCTTAGAGGGGGCCTTCGCCCTGGTCTTTTTGTTGGCCGACCAACCCAACCTTTTAATCGGGGCCCGCCGGGGCTCCCCTTTAGCCATCGGCTATGGGGACGGGGCCATGTGCCTAGGCTCCGACGCCTTGGCCGTGGGCCCTTTAAGCAACCGCATCTGTTACTTAGAGGACGACGACTGGGTCGTTTTGACCGCGACCGGGGCCACCGTCCGCGACCGCTCCGGCCAGGAGGCCCAACGGCCCGTGGCCGCCTTGGACCCTTTAGCCAGCGTCGCCTTAGGCAAAAGCGGCTACCGCCATTATATGCAAAAAGAGATCCGCGAACAGCCCCAGGCGGTCGGGGACACCTTAGGCTCCTTTCTAAGCCCAGGCGAAGGGCGCCTGGCCCTGGACCTTCCCTTTCCCCTCCACGAGACCCCTAGGCTAAACGTCGTGGCCTGCGGCACCTCCTACTACGCCGGCCAGGTCGGCCGCCATTGGCTGGAGACCCTAGCCCAGATTCCCTGCGACCTGGACGTGGCCTCGGAGTTTCGCTATCGCAAGCCGGTCCTGACCCCGGGCGGGGCCTCCCTATTCATCTCCCAATCCGGGGAGACGGCCGACACCTTGGCCGCCCTGCGCCACTGCCGGGCCCAGGGCCAGAGGATCGTTAGCCTGGTCAACGCCCCGGGCAGCTCCATTGAGCGCGAGGCCGAGGTTAAGCTTTTGACCAAGGCCGGCCCGGAGTTTGGGGTGGCCTCCACCAAGTCCTTCACCGCCCAGCTCATTTTATTGACCGCCTTGGCCGTGATCCTAGGGGCCCGGCGCGGCCTCATCCCCCCAACCGACGAAAGCCGCCTCACCCGCCTCCTTCTGGAGGCCCCGGCCCTCATGGCCGAGGCCATTAGCCGCGACGAGGAGATTAAGGCCTTAGCCAAAAACCTCGTGGCCCCGGCCCGAGACGTCCTCTACCTAGGCCGCGGGCCCAGCTACGCCCTGGCCTTGGAGGGGGCCTTAAAACTCAAGGAACTCTCCTACATCCACGCCGAGGGCTACGCCGCCGGCGAGCTCAAGCACGGGCCCATCGCCCTGGTCGACGAATCCGTGCCGGTCATCTTCCTGGCCCCCCACGACGAGTACTTCCCCAAAACGGCCTCCAACCTGGAAGAGGTCCGAGCCCGAGGCGGCCAGGTCGTCTTTATCGGCGACGCCCACGGGGCCGCCAAAATCAAGGGCCCTTTGGCCGGCCAGCTCCTCTTGCCTCCCACCGACCCACTGGTCGCCCCACTAGTCTACGCCGTGGCCGCCAAGCTTTTGGCCTACCACACGGCCGTCTTTAAAGGCACCGACGTGGACCAACCCAGGAACCTGGCTAAATCGGTGACCGTCGAGTAAACCGCCCCTAGATCCAAGGAGCCTTGGGTGGACCGGCCCCGGAACCTGGCTAAATCGGCGCCCGGTGGCTGGCTAACATCCTGCCGGCTAGCGAGACTATGTGTCTGGTTAGCAGAGACGATCTATACGCAGGAAGAAATTAAGGCGAGGTGCGAAAGCGGGGATAATAGTTAATAGAGGGCTAGACTACTACTACAATGGAGTGTTTAATAGAATTTTTTCCTCGACCGTCATCATGAAAATTTTTACCGTGAAACAACAATTTTTTTATCAAGACTTTGTGTCTGGACAATCGCTATAGCGCCACATTCCGTTGTTTCATGTCCTGGGGCGAAGCCAACGCTTCATGATCGTTTACCGTGAAACAACAATTTTTTTATCAAGGCTTTGTGTCT
>JAITIH010000201.1 GCA_031279525.1 Deltaproteobacteria bacterium
CGCCAATAAAGTCAGAGTTGGGCAGCAGAAACAGAAAAAGAAATAGCCGTCTTTTTCCAACCCGCCTCGACGTCAGACCGTCCCGCCGAAGCTAAGCCCGCCTTTTCCCGCGCCTTGCGGGTCGGGAAACCGCGGTGGATCCCCTAAAAAGTTCCCGCGTTAAAAAGCGAAAACTCCGGGCGATAAACCATGGCTGGCCAGAGGCGAGCTTTGTCCATTGATTGGCCCTATGGCTTATGGGCGGCCTTTTTGGGCCTAGCCATTTAGGCCAAAGGGAAATCTTTCCGCCGAGCCTATTGGCCAAAAGGGCCGAGCTTCGCCCCGCCTTTTAGCCATATGGCGAATCTTTCCGCCTCCCCTAGACGGCTATCTAGGGAATGGCCTCGCCCCATCTTTTAACTAGCTCGGCCTCTATTTCAAACCGTCGTAAAAGCCATTTAGAAAATGGCTTAACCCTCTTTTCACCAAAAAAAGACGACCGCCCCAGCCTACGTAAAGTTAAATTGGGCCTCAAGGCCTTACCCACAATATAAGCCAGATAAGGGAATTAACTCCGCCTAGCCTAAAGGCGAATGGGGGAAGGGATCCGCCCGCGATCCTAAAGCCGTTTTCAGCCCTTGTCGCGGGACTGGCTGGCTCGCCCGGGCGGGCAGAGCCGGAATTTTTCCCAGGCCACGATAAAAAAGGTCATGGCCAGAAGCAAAGCCCCGACCTGGTTATTGCCCACGAAGGCCAGGCCAATGGGATCGTAAAGGCCCATAAAGCCGCCGGCGGCGACGACGCTCAAAAGAAGGTTTAAAGTCATAAGGCGAGAGAGCGACCAGACCACGACCCTCGGCCAGCCGACCGCGAAAGATTGGGATTTGAGGGCCAAAAAACTTAAAAAGAACGACTGGGCGAGCAAATAGGCGATGGTCCCGTAGCTCCCCAGCCAGATGGCCAAATAGGCCAGGGCGTAGACGGGCATGGGGCCAGGCCGGAAAAAATCAAGCTTTTCCCAGTATTCCAGGCCCAGCCCCCAGTCGCCGGCCACGAAAATGGCCGCGTTGGACATGACCCTATCGTAGACCGGCAACTGGTCGACCTTTGGGTCCGGCCAGGGAAAGTCGATCCCTTGGCCAATCCCCAAGTTAAGGAACCACGACTCGCCAAAGAGAGTCAAAACGGCGAAAGCCAAAAGGCCGGCCCGGGGCCAAATTCGGCCAGGTCCGGAGAAGGCCAAAAGAAGATAAAGGATCGACTGAAAGCGGGCGGCGAAAATGTCTTTACTTAGCCACAAAAGAAGCTGATGAGCTATTAAGGCCCCCATGGCCAAAACCAAGACGGGCTTGGGCGGGGCCCAGTAGGTCAAAATGAGAGAGATTTCGATGGAGACGAGGCAAATGCCCCAAAAGGTGGGATTAAAGGTTTCCAAGTAAGGGGCCTCGATGGGCCCGAAAAACCCCATCCCCATGGCCAAGCGAGCCCCGTCCAGGGCCAAGGCCACGGTTAGGCCATGGAAAAAGAACCGTCTCGCTTCCTCGTCGGTGGCCTTAGCCAGGCGGGCGGGCCAGATGGAGCCAGGGGTTTTTTTAAGCCACAAAAGCCAGACAATCTGGCCGAACAAAAAGATCTCCGCCAAGCCCCACAGCTTACGGACTAGCGGGGAGCCCGGAACCAAAAAGTCCAGGGCCAGCCCTGGAATCAAAAGAGCCAAAAGCGTCGCGGCGTAAAATATCTTCCAGCCGGCCCTCACGCGCCCTCCCCTTCCCGCCCGGCCCCGGCCGGAAAAACAATGCGATGGCCCCCATGATAACACATGGCGGCTAAGACTTCCCTTAAGGCGGGGCTGGGAGGACGGGGCTGGGCGGCGAGCTTGGAAGAGGGCCCTAAGGGGGCCAGGCGGCCAACTCTTATTTGGCCTTTTTTGGGGAGAGAGGGTTTTTAATGGGCCATGGCCTCTTCAGCCTCTTCCCCGCGGATCACGAGCGATTTGCCAATTTTGGCGACGCGGCCCGACTCGACGAGCCTCTTCATGGTCCTGGTCACGCTGACCCGATGGGCGCCTACCAAAAACCCCAGATCCTCGTGGGTCAAGGGGATCTCCAGGATGTAGCGATCTTCCTGCTTTTGGCCATGCTCGCGGGCCACGTTCAATAAGACTCCGTAAATCTTCTCTTCCAGGTGGAGCTGGGCCATAGCCTCTAAGCGATCGGTCAAAGAGGCGATCCGGCCGGCCATGTTTTTGATGACCTTAAGGCCAATGGCCGGGTAGGCCAAGACCAGCTCCTCGAACACCGGCCGAGAAAACCCGCAGGTGACCACCGGCTCAAGGCACCAGGCGCTAACCGGATAATCGTAGTCCTGGCCCAGATCGTTTAAGAGATACTCCCCTAAAAAATCGCCGGCTTTCCGGATGTCCAAGGTAATCTCGGCCCCGTTGTCCATGACCCGGGTCAGGCGGATGCGGCCGCTTTTGATGAGGAAAAGGCTTCTGGCCCTGTCGCCTTGCGTAAAAACGGCCTGGCCAGATTGAAAGCGGGCCCGGTGGGCCTTATCGGCCAGAGCTTTCAACTCTTCGAGGGACAGGCCCTCAAAAAGCCACAGATTCCCAACGCAGGCGTTGGACCAGTCCGCCTGCCCGGCTTTTAGTCGATCGCAGGGACAAGACATGCTAACTCCAGGCGTTTGTCGGCCTTCCTTAGGCGGGGCTGAGCCCGGCCTTAGGAAGGCGAGGGTAATCAAGCTATTTTGGCCCCGGCGTCCGGCCCAGGCGAAAGGCTATAAATCTCGTCGACCGGGATCCTGACCACGTATTTGGGCGCGGGCAAATCCGGCATGGCCTCTTTCAGCTTTTTGGCCACGGCCTCGTAAATGGGCCCGGAAGCGTGCAGCTCGGCCTGGCCCTTAAACTGATAGCCCGCGGGCGAGGAGGCGTCGACCACGGCCACGGCCACTTTAGGGTTTTTCTCCAGGTTAGCCCGGGTTTTTAGGGAAAAAAGGTCCGCGAAAACTAACGATTCCTCGTCTAGGACCTGAACGGTCCCTTTAGGGGCCAGATTGGCCCAGCCGTTAAGGTCGGCCGTCGCGACCCAACCCAATTTTCCGGCCACAAAATCACGGATTTCTTGGCTAATAACGGTCATACATTGTCTCCAATCAGTGAATTTTACGGTCTTCGCCAAGTTTTGCCTTAAAATAGCGCTAAATTTCATCCATTAAAAAGCGAAGAGGCGGAAGACGCGAGTGGGATAATACCGCCCCCGGCCAAAAGGCTCCGTAACGCTGGTTACCGAGGCGGAGAATATTTAGGAAAAGGCCTAACAAAGCGGATAACGTTTAGGAATAAGGCCTTAGGAAAGGCGAGGCTTCTCGCGCGAGGAAAAAGTCAGGGGCGGCCCCGGAAAAATCAGAGTTTTTCCAGGATTTTGCCTAAGTAAGAAGATTGAAAAATATTGTCCAGGTCTTTTTCGGGCTTAGAGGACAGACGGACTTTAAGCCGCGAAAGGCGGCGGTAGGCTTCGGACTCAAAGGGAGAGTCGGCTAAAAGGGAGCTCGCGTTAAAAGCCTTATCGGCGGTTAACTCGGCGTAGCCGCTATTTTTCAGAATAACGTAAGCCAGACG
>JAITIH010000211.1 GCA_031279525.1 Deltaproteobacteria bacterium
CGGCCAAATCGGGGACGACCTTAAGATCCCGGTCGTATTTGACCAGGCCCGGGTAAATCTGGGCGGTCACGGCCGTGGAGGCCGTGTCGCTAGCCAAGGGCGGGATGAAGTTCGAGGCCTCGCCGATGGAGGCTTCGATCAAAACGTCCCCGGTCTCGGCCGGCTGGCCGGGGGCCGGGCCGGCCCAAAAGGCCAGAGCAAAAAGCCAAATGCCCGAGAAAACTAGGGTTTTCGGCCAGAATCCGGATCTTTTCGGCACTATTTCACCTTTTTAAAAAATAAGGTATAATATAAAAAATCGTTATTACGCCTAAGGCCGTTTTGGGCGACCTAAGTTAGGCGCCTAAAACTTTTTCCAAGAGCTCTTAATTTAAAACAGACCTGGCCAAAAAGCAAAACGCCGGCCACACTCGGAGCGACCCATGGCCCTTTGGAGCCAGCCGGGCGAACTCGACCTGCCCCGTAAAATCTTAACCCCTAAAGGGCTTTGCGACCTTTTGCAAGATCATTTCGACCAAAGCCTCGGCCCAGTTTGGCTGGCCGGGGAGATCGCCTCCTTAGCCCGCCCAGCCTCGGGGCACGCCTATTTCGCCCTCAAGGACGCCCAGGCTTTGGTCAAGGCCGTGGCTTGGAAAAGCCGGATCCCCCGCTTAGGCGGACCCCTGGAAAACGGCCTTTCGGTCCTGGCCAAGGGGACCTTGGCCGTCTACGCCCCCCGGGGCGAGTGGCAGCTGATCGTCGAGCGGCTAGAGCCTCAAGGGGCCGGGGCCTTGCGCCAAGCCTACGAAAAGCTTTTTAAGCGCTTAGGGGCCGAGGGGCTCTTTAACCCAGAAAGGAAGCGGCCCCGGCCCTTTTGGCCCCGGCGACTGGCCCTTTTGACCGCGGCCGGCGGGGCGGCCCGCCAAGACTTCCTGGCCACGGCCTTAAAGCGCTGCCCTTCGGCGGCCATCGCCTTTTACCCGGTCCGGGTCCAAGGGGCCGGGGCGGCCGAGGAAATCGCCGAGGCCTTAGCCGACCTTAACCAATGGGGCGGCTTCGACCTTGCGGTCGTCACCCGGGGCGGGGGGAGCCTGGAGGACCTGTGGGCCTTTAACGAGGAGGTCCTGGTCCGGGCGGTGGCCGCCTCTCGCCTTCCCGTCCTCGCCGCCATCGGCCACTCCACCGACGAGTCTTTGGTCGAGCTGGCCGCCGACGGTCGGGCCATCACCCCCACGGCCGCGGCCGAGGCCGCCTTCCCGGACCTAAGGGTCCTGGCCGAGGGCTTAACCGGCCAGCGCCGAAGGCTCTTGGCCGGCCTGGCCGCCTCCTTAGGTCGCTCCCAGACCCGCTTAAGGTCCCTGACCAATCGCCTTAGCCGCTTCGAGACCCAAGCCCGCCTGCGGCGTCAGGCCTTAGACAACCTTACGGCCAGCTTGGCCAAAGCCGGCCGCCGCTGCCTGGGGCTGGCCCGCCTAAGTCTGGAGAGTTTAGTTAAGCACCTGGCCTATCGTTCCCCGGCCCAGGCCTTAAAGCGCGACTGGACCGGCCTCGCCGCCCTAGCCCGGTCGCTCCCTCAGGCCTATGGCCGCCAATTGACCGACCGCCGCCAGGGCCTTTTGGCCCTTAAAGACCGCCTAAGCCTCGTCTCCCCCTTGGGCGTCCTTAGCCGCGGCTACGCCCTGGTCTTGGCGGCCGACGGTCAAATCTTGCGCTCCGCGACCCAGGCGGCCCCAGGGGACCTCATACGGGCCCGCCTGGCCCAGGGCGGCTTAACCGCCCGGGTCGTGGAGATTTGGTCGAAAAAACCTTCGGGCCTCGCGCCCGACTCGGCGCCAGCCCAGGCTCCGCCCAAAGGCCCGGGCCTTTGACCCGCCAGCCTAAAGGGCGACCATGGGTCGCCGCCCCCCATTCGCTTACAGAGGAAAGGAGTGTCGACGATGGACGACAAACCGGACAGACGATTCGACGATTTCCTGATTCGCGCCCGTAAACTGGGCCCCCGCGAGGCTGAGCAACTGTACGAGTCCATCATGGCCGAGCTGGAGCGACAAGTCGCCTTTTTGAAATCCAAATTCAAGACCGAGGAAGCCTATAAAGAGGTTATGGCCATGCTCGTGTTGGACGGCGACGCCCTGAACTAAGGGGTTTCCGCCGCCCACCGTCGGCTTCCTTGGCCTTTCCCGGGCCCATAGCCCGGGAAGACGCCCTTTCTTACCCTTTGGTCGTCCCTTAGCCCCCGCGCCTCCCACGCGGCCCTTCGGGCTAAGCCGTCTAAAGCTTAAAGGGGCGAGCTTGGCCGTTCCCGGGCCCATAGCCCGGGATGACGCCCTTTTTTACCCTTTGGTCGTCCCTTAGCCCTCGCGCCTCCCGCGCGGCCCTATGGGCTAAGCCGTCTAAAGCTTAAAGGGGCGAGCTTAGCCGTTCCCAGGCCCAAAGCTCGGGAAGACGCCCTTTTTTACCCTTGAGCCGCCTCTTAGACGCCTGCCGCCTCCCGCGCGGCCTTATGGGCTAAGGCCCACAGCCCTTGGTGGAAGGGCGAGCTTCGCCTAAAATCCCCCTAAAAACCCCGGCGGTTGGCTGGCCTGGGCCGTCAGCGACCTTTGGCTCCCTATAATCGCCCTTGATCTCCTTATGGCCGTTCCCGGGCCAAAAACCAGGGGGCCAGAGAAACGCCCTCCTACTTACCCCTTGTACCCCTTCCGCCCCTTAGCCGTCCGCCGCGCGGCCCTACGGGCTCAGCCGCCTAAAACCAAAGTGGGCGAGCTTCGCCTAAAAACCCCCGGCGGTTGGCTGGCCTGGGCCGTCCGCGGCCCTTGTCCCTAAACGCCCTAAATCTCCTTGAGGGTCGGCCTTTTTGGCCAGGCGACCTGTGGACACTGGGGGTCCCCGCCCATTGGCCGCCCTTAGCCGCCCCACCGCTAGCCTATGGCCCCCGCGACGGCCGCCTTCGGCATCGGATCGCCCCGATCCCTTTAGCCGGGCTTGGCCCAGCGGCCCGCCGGCCGCCCGTCCTTGGCCCCGCCCCTGGTCAAAGGGCCAAAGACGTCCCCAAAAGCCGCGCGATTTCGGGAGGTTAGGCTTTGGCCTAAAAGGGGGGCCAAAAGGGGGGCAAAAAAACCTGCGAAAAAAATTTTTCCTTTAAAATCAATCGGTTAATAAAAAAACTATCGCTTTATGCTTAAGCGAAAAAGAGAGGAATCGGGAGATTTTAAGAGAAATTGGCGATGTTAAAAATGTTCAAAACTCGGCGTTTTTTTCTCAATAAAAATTTTGCCCCGCCAAAAAAGCCCGTTTCCCGTCGCCCCGGCCAGGGGCCAAAGATACCTGGAAAATGGCCCGAGTGAAAAAATTTACCCAATAATTTCAAGCTGTTATCTTGAATCAACAAGGGCCGTTCAAAACCTTGGTAGCCTTTTGGGGCATTTGGGGGCTTGCGCTTCGCGCAGGTTTTCAGTAAGGTTATGGCCACTAACCGACCTTATGTCCCTTGCGAGGAAACGTCTTGACGGCCCTTTCCTAATCCTGGGATTTTCTCTGTTTCTTTCGAATTTACTGTCTAAAATTTCGTTCTTTGGTGGTTGCGCATGGACACTAGCCATATCGTGCCGGAAGCTTTAAATCGCGAGCCACAAGGCCTAGTCGGCGACGGCGCCCCCCCCTCGGGCTCCCCTTTGGCGGGGCTGGCGACCGACCGCCCCGCCCAGGCCGCCGACGACGCGCCTCAATCGACGAACCTATGGGAATTGGTCAAAGCGGAATTCGCCCTGTCCCTGGACCACAAGGATTTCGAGGCCTGGATCAAGCCAATTAAGGCGGACCAGGACGGGTCGTCTTTGAGCCTAACCGTCCCGCACCGCTTTTTTTTCAACTGGATCAAGGACTATTACCTGGAGGACATCCAGGCCAAGCTGCGCCGGCTTAGCCTGGCGGCCAACCCAAAGGCCACGGCGGTCGAGGCCGTCTTGGTCTTGCCCCCGGCCACGGCCGTGGCCCCGGCGGCCCCAGCGGCCGCGGCGGCCTCCCCGGCCGGGCCGCCGGCCCCGCCTCAAAAGGTCGTCTGGCCCACCGAAGGTCCCTTCCGCCTCAACCCAAGCTTCACCTTCGAGAATTTCGTGCCCGGCGACTCCAACCGCTTGGCCTACGAGGCCACCCGGGCCTTCGCCCGGGGCGACGACTTAGGGACCGACATCTTGCTTTTGGCCGCGGCCCACGGCTTGGGCAAATCGCACTTAGTCCAGGCCCTGGCCCAATCGTACATGGCCAAACGCCCCAACAAGCGGGTTTTTTACTTGGCCACCGAGCATTTCACCAACGAATTCGTCAATTCCTTCAAAAACCAGCTGATGGAGGGCTTTAAGAACAAGTATCGGCTCTCTTGCGACCTGTTGTTGATCGAGGATCTGGCCTTCCTGTGCGGCAAGAGCCGCTTTCAAGAAGAGTTTAACTACACCTTGGATCTTTTGCTCAATCACGGCAAGAAAATCGTCTTAACTTCCCCTCAGGACTTGCGGGGCCTCACCCAGTTATGCCCTCAGCTAAAAAGCAAGATGAACTCGGCCCTTTTGGCCCCCATCGGCCCGCCCGACTTCGAGACCAGGGTGGCCATCCTGACCCAACAGGCCATGGGGGCCGGCGTGGCCTTGGCCCCGCCGATCCTCGAGCTTTTGGCCGAAAGGCTCTTAAACGACGTCCGGCTCTTAGAGGGCTGCCTCATGGCCATCTCGGCCAATTGCCGCCTTTTGGGCCAGCCGGTCAACATGGAACTGGCCAAAAAATGCCTGGCCACGGTCCAAGCCTCGGTCGAGGGCGAGCTGTCGGCCGAGCGCATCATTAAGCTGGTCTGCCAAAACTTCCACATCGGCGAGGCGGACATCGCCTCGGCCTCCAGAAGGGGCCCCATCAAGGAGGCCAGGGCTTTAG